>JBAPTW010000151.1:0-6292 GCA_049282355.1 Gammaproteobacteria bacterium
CCACCGTATCCCCCGCACGGAGCTGATCCAGTAGACGTTCCAATTCCGGTCGGCGCCTATGCGCCCCCGAGATTTTCTCTTGGAAGATGCGCTGACAACCCGCTTCCTTCAGAGCAACGCGTTGCAAATCGAGGTTCTGATCGGTCGTTGAAACGCGGGCGTAACCGATCTTCATCATGGGACGGATGAGGCAGTGACTGTTTGCAAAACATACTGCAAATAGATCCATTTTTGCAGCATACTTTTGCGAACCCACAAAACAAGCCGTGAAGCGGCTCGAGGGTTTGCTGCATAACTTACAAGTTATGCAAATCGTCGTTTCTTAGAAGTTCCCTCATGCCTGTCCGTTTCTTAACCGCCGAGCAGCGCAGCCGTTACGGTCATTACGCTGCGCCTCCGACACCGGAGGAACTGACGCAATTCTTCCATCTGAGCGACACTGATTTGGCTCTGATTGCAAACCGGCGAGGGAGTCACAATCGAATCGAATTGGCTTTGCAGCTCACCACCGTTCGTTTTTTAGGCACCTTTCTGGAGGATCCGCTGGCCGTGCCGGATTCGGTGTTGCGCAGCGTAGCCCGACAATTGAACATCGCCGATCTCAACGGCCTGGATGCCTATCGGGTCGGGGAGCAGCGCTGGGACCACGCGGCGGAAATTCGCACCTGCTACGGGTACCGTGACTTTACCGATCGGCAGGCCGGATTTCGCTTGACCCGATGGCTCTACGCGGTGTGCTGGACGGGTACTGAGCGGCCCGGCATCCTATCGACTGGCTGCTCTCGTACAAGGTTTTGTTGCCCGGGGTCAGCGTACTCGAACGCTTCGTGGCCAAAGTGCGCAACCGAGTCGAAGAACGCCTGCTCAGGGTAAAGCAGCAAGTACAGCCACACAGCATGACTAATGATTTCTGCCGGGTAACGATAGTCGGCGTAGGATGATTCCGTATCGCGTTTCATCCTCCAATAATGCCTTGCAAGCTTACTCCGCCGTCAAGTCGACAATGCCCTATAAACTCAATCTACAAGGAGAATCCCTGCGCAAAAAGAAAACACCATAGACAACCACAGAAGCCCCAAGTTAACAATAGACATTATCGGAAACCTCCGTGTGCACCGCAGCAATAGTTGTTGAAAGCGTAGTTTCCGATAATGTCTAATGAACCGCCCGCGTCGCTGCGCTCCGATCAGTGGTCAACTTTGCGCTGGACTGGGTGGCAACCTTCCGCTGGAATGGATGGCAGATTTGAGTGGAATACGCAAGTTGGCGCTTATGCGCTAAATCCCTCCGCCATTCGGCGTCGGCACCCCAGACTTTCGAACGTTGGTAGCTTGACCGATCACCCTTCTCCCAAGTCCTGGATCTGCTGGATGGATTCGTCGACCGCCGTGCACCATTGTTGGTCATCGGCGCTGCCTTCGCGTCGGAGTCGCTGCTTCAATTCATCCGCCACGCCAAGCGCTTCATCGTGCCTGCCGTCCTGCGCGAGAAAGGCGGCTAGTCCCACCATCGCGCGCGCCCATTCGCCAAGATTCCCGTGGGCGCCTAGAGCGGCAACTAGCTGACCGAATAGCGATACCGCGGTTCGAAAGCCGTTTTCGGCTGCTACTGACCTCCACACGTACATACCGGAGATTCCCTGCCGCATTCCCAAGTCAGCCAGCTCCCTGAGTACTTCGGGGTCTGGCGAGACCTCATAAACGCGGCGCAGAATCACGGCAGCATAATCGTACAGTTCGCAGGCAAGGTCCATCTGCATGGTTTTACCCAGGTTCTCTGCCTGCTCGATCAGTGATTGTGCCCGCTCGGTCCAGCGACCCACATCATTTCTTCGCATCGACTTCAGTTTGTCAATTTCCGCAATTCTTCTCTCAATAAATGCTCTCACATATGGCGTTTCCGGTTCCTCCCGGGACATGGGCCGCGCGTAAATCCGCGCTCCCTGCTGCAATGTCGCACGTGCCTCGTCTAGTCGAGCAAGTTTGAATTGTTGTATGCCCCGCGCCAAGACCAACTTGGCCAAGTCGAGCGACAAATCCGGGCGGGATCCGTTGACGAGCCGTTCTAGCGCCTGACCGGCGCGCTGGCTGAGCTCGATTGCCTTCTCCCACGCGCCCAGCGTGGAGAAACGATTGGATTGGGCCTTTTCCGCCAGTACGATGTCGACCTCGACGCGCTCGGCTCCAAACTGCTGCTCATAATTGCGCCAGATAGCGATGGCCCGATCAAGATACTTCAGTGCCTGCTGCTGCTGGCCGAGGTCACCTAACAGGTTGCTGAAGTTTCGGCAGATCAGAGCCTCCAAATCCCGAGCGTCAATGCGCGTCTCGTTGCCGATCGCTACGAGGGACTTAGAGTAGCACGCGGCGGAGCGTTGAGCGTCGCCCTTGTGGCGATAGGCGATCCCCATCTCCATCAGAGCTGAAGCAAGATCGCGGCCGCCGCCCCCTCGTCGAAAAACGGCGACGGCTTCTTCCAGGAGCTCCAACCCTTTGTCAACATCGGACAAGGCCATGGTGGCGCCCAGCGCAGCTCGGGCATCAGCCAGTTGCCATTCCCAACGCCCTTCGTCGTGCGTGTTGAGCCTCGTCCAGAGGTCGACGGCCTCGGTGCCGAGTTCCATCGCCGCTGGCACTTCGCCCAAGTTGCGGCGGAGCGTCGCCTCATTGTGATATGCTCCCGCCAATTCGGCTGCATAGGTGGACACGCCTTCGCGGTTCACTGCTTCGGTAAGGGCCTCTCGCGCTAACGCGTACGACTTCAACGCATTGTAGGGTTTGCTCATTGCCTCTTCGACGAGGCCTCGATGAAAACTAGCGATCCCCAATTCCCCCCGTAATTCCCAGTGACCGGCGTTCACCAGCTCTCGGTAGATATCTGAGGATTCAGTAATCAGTGAGAGGCTAGCTTCAGGCTCAAATGATTGCTCGGTGAAGATGGCGCGATTCAGTAAGGCCTTGGCGAGCACGTGGCGCAGATCCAGCTGCTTTTCTTCTTCAATAAGTCGCCGGATCATTGTCTCCGACTTGGCGGCCGCTGCTTCCGCTTCCGCGAGTTGACCTTTGCGAGTCATTAACGCAGCTTGAGAAGCCAACGCCTTGGCGAGTCCCACCTCATCCGAAATCGATTCAAAGATCTTAACGGCGACTGTGAGCAGGGCGATGGACTCTTGAAGCTTGGTGACCGTCCTTCCTTTCGTGCCGTATGCCAGCGCCAGCAATTTGCGGTCCTCATCCTCACCCGTTTCCGCTGAAAGACCTTCGGCTACAGTCGCGGCTTCGTTGATTGAAACTAGTGCTTCTTCTGCACGCCCGGCATCGCGGAGCATGATCGACATGCTGTTGAGCGCAATGACAATCGAACGCCGAGCTGCCACGGTTGCCAGCGCACGAAACCGATCAAGGCACTGCCGGTATTTGGCCAAGGCCCCCTCAACGTCTCCCATACTGGATTGAATCAGTGCCATCTCGCCATATAGATTGCCGAGATTGTGTGTCAGATCCCGCCGGCCGTTCTCGACTAGTTCCGCGAGAATCCGCTCGACGTAATCTAAGCAACGCAAATCGGCAACGACTTGCGTCTTGCGTGACCCTTCGCGGGATGGCCAATGGTTTTGCGCATCGCTCGGTTCGAGGCCTGCCTCTCGGTAGACGAAATCGATCCAGCCGCGCGGCTCACTCCACTGGACACCGGTGCCCAGTCCTCGATCGTGAACCTGGTCAGTGACGGCAAATGATTCCGGTTTCGATCGGTCGTACGTGCGACCTGTGGCCTCCTGGTAGGCGGCGATCAGAGCCCGGGATGCAACAGCGATGCTTGGCCACCGCTGGTCAACGTCGGCAAAGCAGGTAGCCAACACGTCTCTCACACCTGGAGGCATCGGCGGAACGCCTGCCACAGCGGGACCGATCTCAGCAACATCCCCAAGGACCTCATGCGCCAAATCTCCGGATGGCCAAGTTGCCTTGCCGCTGAACATCTCCAGCAGACATACACCCCAGGACCAGGTATCCGTTTTCGAAGTAATTGGCTCTCCGCGAAGCCGCTCAGGCGAGGCATACTCCAGCGTGAACCCGCCGCTGCCCGGTGTCTGCTTCGTGCCGACGCCAGGTTCTGCTAATATATTGCGCAGAAGACTCTTCGCCATGTCGATAGGCGCCGAGTTCCTCAGGTCCTGAACCAGGCAGTCCAGTACTACCTCTACATCGGCCGAAGCAGCCTTTTGGGAGGCAAGTCCTAGATCAGTAAGCTTGGCCGTCCCGTCGGCAGTCAGGAGTATATTCTCCGGCTTGACATCCTGATGAACCAGACCACGCAGGTGGGCCGCTTCCAGCCCCCACGCGGCGGTAAGGGCGATGTCGCATATCCGCCACAACCGCATGTCCGCGGGATCTTCCAGCAGCTTACCCGCCGAGATCCAGTTACGTAGCGAACCGCCGTCCACGTAATCGGCGAAGATTGCGATACGGTCGCCAACCGTGCGAAAAAAGCGGCAGCCCACAATATTTGGATGCGGTGGCATGTCCATCCAGGACTGCAGTTCGGCGAGGAAGCCCTTTCGCGCCTCAGCCCCTAATATGCCGGACCGCTTGACCGCAAACCGCTCGCCCGTCCTCTCGTTTCGCAAAAGGTGAACGGCGCCGAAACTGCCTTCGCCGATCTTCCGTTCCACGAGATACTCGTCTAGAATCTGTGCCCCAACTTCCCAATCCGCAGCGCACCGAGGATTCATGCTCGACTCTCCTAATGGGCGGTGCGGGCGGCCAAGCGAAGCGCTGCGAATCTTTCACAAACTACCGACCAGCGTTGTCGGCAATCGTTAATTGTGTCGTCGATAAGCTCCGGCAGCGTGGCGCCGTCCCGTTGGATCTGTGCGGTCGTAATCGAGTCTGCACTTGAACGAATGGCGGCATAGAGCGCAGTCGCGCGGGATGCATTGCGGGTCCCATTGAGGTAGCCTTCCGGAAAGTACTCGATCACTGCATCAATGAACTCCTGGGCTTCACTGGAGAACAACTTGTGCCGTGCCCCGTAGCGACTGCCTTGGATACTGCGAATCATCGCGCTTAGCTGCGTTCGTACCGGCTCGAACTCTAGACGCCGCAGCCGTAACGATTCGGCGATTTCTTTCAGTTTCTGACGTCCGGCGGGAGTATCCATTTCCGAGTGCGCGGGAAGCGCACCGCGCACATCTTCAAAGATAGCCACATAGTCGCGGTGAACTTCGAGCAGATCCTCAAACGTTGGTGAGAGGATGTCATCAAACGTCTTCTGGAGTTGTTCCGCCTGATAACTCTTCAGTTGGATCAAGCGGTCGATCAACTTAAGCAGCAAATCGAGCACGTGCATACCCTAATCATTAGCGGATTGGCGGTCACCAAAAGCGTACTGCCCAACATCTTACCATTGCATTCTGCCGGTGCCGAAGCGGTTGCGCTGGACCTAGAGCGGGAGCCGAAGACCGTCAGGGCGGTTCTACATATATTTGTGAGTGTGATGCAGGCCAATTTACGCCAGAGCAGCCCAGAAGACTGTGCCCAAGCGCGGCTCGGAGCAGTGAGCTTTGTGCACCGTTTCGGCTCTTCGCTCAACCGCCACATCCACTATCGCTCCTGCATCCTCGACGAACTCCTCAGGCGCTGAGACTGCTTACGGGTAAGTTTTCAACGCCCGCTATTCGGATCCAACCTACCGCGACTTTGGCGCCCCGCAACGCACCCATTGGTGCGGCCTCCGCGCGTGACCTCACGGGTTATTGGTGAGGATCAGCACCTCCGACGGGCCGACCGCGCTGATGGTCACGAAGGTCGCACCGTCGGAGTCCTTCTCCACCGGCACCGTCGAGCCAACCTTGTGCGGCCCGGCGAAGCCGGTGGGATCGGCGCTTTCGGCTGTATTGGCGATCACCGTCATCGTGGCGCCCGACGAATTGAGGTGAGCATCTATGAGAATCCGACCCTGCCGGCTGGAAACGGCGTGGGAGTTGACGACCACCAACGCCTCATTGCCGCTCAGGATCCGCGACCAGGCCATCAGGTTGCCGCCGCCAGGCACGATCCTGTTGCCGAGGATGTCGTGCGGCCGCAGATACTGGCGGCCGGTCCGCAGCACCGGGAAATTCCGGCGAACCGCGGTGAGCGCGGCGAGGCGCACAAACGCCGGATGGGACGGATCGAAGCAGTGATGGCCCGAGGTGGCGAATGGTCCGAAGCCCGGCAAGCCGGTATCGAGGCCACCCGGCGGCGGCGAGGCGCCGTCCCCACCGTCGCGTTTCGGGTGCTCCGGCCCGAAC
>JBAPTW010000152.1:0-66028 GCA_049282355.1 Gammaproteobacteria bacterium
GGCCACGATATCGACGATAGAATCCCAAGCACCCACCTCATGGAAAGTAACGGCCTCCGGCGCCACACCGTGCACTCGCCCCTCGGCACGCGCCAAGAGTGCAAACATTGCCAGCGCGTGCCCTCGCACCGCCCCGGCAAGGGGGGCCTTCTCGATCAATGTGCGAATCTC
The DNA here is from genome assembly GCA_049282355.1 of Gammaproteobacteria bacterium. Lineage (GTDB taxonomy): Bacteria > Pseudomonadota > Gammaproteobacteria > HK1 > HK1 > JAGTVB01. The sequence goes on from JBAPTW010000152.1 coordinate 172, forward strand.
GCTATAGCGCCGATGTGGCGTAGGATTGTCCCTTGCCGCGGTTGCTTCCTCCACTACAAAGCGACGTCCCGTGAGGGCATGGTCGCTATGGTCCTCAAACCGAATTCGCACCTGCACGCTGAAGCCCGCAGCATCGAATGCGTCCACCAATTCCTGCGCAAGCTCCGGCCGAAGGTCGATTATCGCCGCGGCAAACATGTCGCCGGCAATGCCACCGACAGGATCGAGATGGATGTGCATTCGGTCGTTGCTCTCTTCTCACTCTAAGGATTAAGGAAGAACGTGGTGGCCACCCGCCGATGATCGCTTTTCTTTTCGAGTCGTGCCACCAGCAACCAGCCTAGGTGAACTTACCTACGAGCACCGGCACTCGGCTGCAGCCGTGATCGCGACGCCGCTAAGGTTTTGCGCAGCTCGGTTTCGCAAAGCTTGAGTTCCTGCTCGGCCTCGGCGCGCCGGCGCTTGCCTTCGTCGGCAATTTGCAGACTCTCCTCGATGGTTGCAATCAGTTGCTGATTGGCATGCTTGACTGCCTCGATATCGAAGACTCCGCGTTCAACCTGTTGTCGAATCTCTGCATTGGCAATCTTCAAATTTTCGGCATTAGCCGTCAGCAACTCGTTGGTGAGGTCCGTGGCTTCCTTGAGCGTCCTTCCAGCCTCCCGCGAACGTTGGATGGTCACCGCCTGAGCAAGCTGCGTGCGCCACAGCGGAATGGTATTGGCCATCACCGAATTGATCTTGCTGATGAGCGCCTTGTCGTTCTCCTGCACCAGCCGAATGCTCGGTAGGCTCTGCATTGTGACTTGCCGCGTCAGCTTCAGATCATGAAGCCGGCGCTCCAGCTCATCCCGTGTGGAACGTAGATCGCGCAGCTGCTGTGCTTTGAGCATATCGCCACTGGCTTCTGCCTCCCCCTGCAGCGCTGGCAAGATCTGCTTATCCAGTTCTTGCAGCTTCTCCTCTGCGGCGCCAATGTAGTCCGCCAGGGTATGAAAATAGTCAAGGTTGGCCTCATAGAGCCGATCAAGGGCGGCGATATCGGTCAATAGCTTCGTCTGATGGCTGTCGAGCTGATCGCTGATAGCATCAATCTGGGCGCGGACGTCCTCGTAGCGTCGCAGGAACTTCATTACCGGCTTCTTAGCGCCAAATAGACGCGCAAAAAAGCCGGGCTTCTCCAGATCATCGATGCCAAAGCCCCGCAGCGTCGCCACCATTTCGTTTAGAGCCTCCCCGGCCGGCCCTACTTCTTTGTTGCGCACGCCTTCCAACATTCGATCGGAAATGTCTGTGAGCCGTTGTTGCGCCTTACTGCCGAAAAAAACGATCGAATTACTATCCTTCAGGTCGATTTCAGCCATGGCTTTCTCGATGCGCGCCCGTCGTTCGGCATCGGCGTCGGGGTAAGGCACCAAGTCACCCTGAAGAACCTGCCGTAGGGCCATCGCTGCGTCGGCAGTCGTTGCCGCGGGCACCGAGACATCGGAATCTCTCATCACCGCATCACTCCTTGGTTCCTTCATACGCTGATTCAATTAGAGGCCATGGTCATCATTTCGAGCGCATCACCATTCAGAGAGTACAAGCGTGCCCAGAATCAGCGGAAACGATGCCCATGGCCCCTTTAAACCACGCCTTCCTGCTTAAGGCGCTTTGAAAGCACCTCGATTTGAATATCCAGATCCTCCACATCATTTTGCATGAGTTTCTCGTGCTGCTCCCTGCAGACGCTCTCCATGTCAACGAGCAGCGCGCGATAGTTTTGCTCCAACTGGTAGGACTGGGTTTGCGGATGGGTACGCACGTACTGTCGGGTAACCCTTAGTATGCCGTCGAGATAGACATTCAGGAACCTGCGCGCACGACGCAGGTCCCGTGGGTCTTCCTCTATCGCTTTGAGAATAGCTTGCGACTGCGTCACGATGGCGCTCAGTCGCTGTTGGAATTCGAGGGAACGGATACTCTGACGAGCTTCATTGATGCCTTCAAGCCTGGCATAGGCTTCTTTGAGCACGGCCCTGAGCTCATCTGCACCGATGCCTCGACCCGGAACCGCCAACGGCCTTGGCTCGGGATCAAGGCCATAATAAAATAGGGCTCCCACCGCCGCGCCCATTCCGAAAAGAAGTGAGATTGCGACGCCATGCCCGACAGCGGCGAAAGCCGCAACGGCCGTAGCAACCCCAATGACAGCCGCGCCGGTCGCTTTCAGCGGCGGTGATCGGCGAAAGGCAAGCGATTGCTCAGCATAGCGCTTTTCGGCAATGAGACCACGGCGCAAAAGCACAGCGCCTAGCACGAATAGGCCGTAGGCGGTGGCATTGCCGACAAAGGCACCCAAATGGCCGCCCCAGAGGCTAATGAACGCTTTGAAGAGCAACGGAAAGGCGAGAACAAATATCAACAGGCCTTTTAACCCGCCACCGACGGACAAACGCTGAAATTGAGTACCGGACATCGCTCAGGATCGCTCACCGGCCGACCACATGAAAAAGTTCGGTAGCTCCGAGGAACGGGTGAATAAAGCCTGACAGCTCGCCACACCCACGGTCCACACCAGCAGAAACCAGCCGAGGAATTTAAATAGCCATCGCTGTTTAGACACTACGGCACTCCTGTAACACAACGTTTCCCTTACTGACCCGTGCAATGGGTTTGAAGTTCTTCCCGCCCAAGCGGTTTGTGAGCATAACCTTGCACCGCATGCTCATCCCTCATGTGAGGTGCATGAAAGCCGCATCCCTCGACCGTCGGCGAGCTTTACTGTACCGAGGTTAAGCGCCTGCCCCGATCCTACCTCATACCGGAGACTGTCTGCCGAAGAGGTTTCTCACAGCACCTCCGGAAACGTGTGCGCCGCGTCGAAGATTTTTACAGCCTCCCGCCAGAGAACCCCACTACCTTTCATAAGGCCTTGAATCGGTTTGCAATTGTCGGACTGGTACAGCGCTTGCCCAATGCCGATGGCCCGCGTCGTGGGCGCCGGTTGTTACAAGTGGTTGGAGATTGAAATGAAAAAATTCGTTTTTCTTGCCCCGCTGATGCTGCTCGGTGGTTGCGCAGCGATGCCCCCCCCTCCTGAGGCCAGTGCACCTGCGAAGCCGAGCTTCACCTCAACAGAATTGCAGGTTGCCATCGATCAGGCTGTCGTACAGGCGCTGGCAGCCGAGCAGGCAAATGACATCGATGTTGACGCAACGATCAATCGAGCCGTGGAGAAGGCGGTCGCTCAAGCGGCGCGCGAAATGCGGGTACTCGAGGACGAAAGAAAACAACTCCAAGCCGCACAGGCAGGTAACGTCGACCACCTCACAGCGCCCCCTGCCGCAAATACGGAGCGAGAGGCAATGAATACCCAAGTGAGCACACGAGTAGGGGTGACTCGGCCGATGGCGATGCACCCGACGGTGACATTAAAGCGAGAGATCCGAGACTGCGCGCTGGAGCTGTTGATGTACGATACCCATGTCGCCGATGCAACCGACGCTTGTCTTCGAATCTACCGTTCTCAGCATCTTCGCGATCGCTGGCGCAATGACGCCAGCACCGTGCGCACGAGCACCGTTCCTTAGCAAGTTGTTTTAGAAACTACGGCGCTTGTGCATAGCGGCGTTGCGCGGTGGCTCGCCATAGCTGGAGGGCTCCGGTCCCGGGGCCCTTTCCAGCGGGAGTTCGACTCACGCTGCAGTCTGGAAGGCAATCGCCGGCACTTCCGGGTACTGGCGCACGAAATGAACCTTGAGTCCTTCGCGCAGATATTGCGGCAACTCGTCGAAGTCTCTGCGGTTCGCCTCCGGCAGGATCAGCTCCATCAGTTTGTTGCGCCGCGCGGCAATCACTTTCTCGCGGATCCCACCGACAGGCAATACCCTGCCGGTCAAGGTCAGCTCACCGGTCATCGCCATCGGTCGCTTGATTCGCTCCCGGCGAGCAAGGGATAAAAGCGCCGTCGCCATGGTGATGCCGGCGCTTGGCCCGTCTTTCGGTGTCGCACCCTCCGGCACATGCAAGTGCACCGAAGCATTATCGAAAAACGCCGCATCGCCATGAAACGCTGCAACGTTGGAGGCAATGTAGCTGTAGGCGATTTCCGCCGATTCGCGCATCACCTCTCCTAATTTACCCGTTAACCTCAACTCACGGCGCTTCTCGTGGATGCGTGTGGCCTCGACATCCAACGTCGCGCCCCCCAGGGGCGTCCAGGCCAAACCCGTGACGATACCGACGCCGGTCACCGGACGTTCTTGACGAAACAGCGGCTTACCGAGATAGGACTCAACCTCCTGGACGCCGGTGCGCACCGGTGGCTTGGCGCCGTTTAGCAGCTCGACGACGGCCTTGCGGATAATCCGGCCCAGCTGCTTCTCGAGGTTACGCACGCCGGCCTCACGGGCATAGCCTTCGATGATGTGGCGCAGCGCCGCATTGGTGATTTGCACTTGCGAGCGCTTGACCCCAGCCCTTGCCAACTGCTTTGGCCACAAATGGTGTCGCGCAATCTCAACTTTTTCGTTGGTCACGTAGCCAGCGAGGTGGATAGTCTCCATCCGATCCAACAGTGCTCCGGGAATGGTATCGAGCTGGTTTGCGGTGCAGATAAACAGCACTTTGGAGAGATCGAAACGCAGGTCCAAATAGTGATCGAGGAAATCCGTATTCTGCTCAGGATCCAGAACTTCCAGCAGTGCAGAGGCGGGATCGCCATGATAGGAGGCACCGATCTTGTCAACCTCATCGAGCATCAGAACCGGATTGGCCACCCCGAGGCTCTTCATTGCTTGAATGAACTTGCCGGGCATCGCACCGATGTAGGTACGCCGATGCCCTTTGATCTCGGCTTCATCGCGCATGCCTCCGAGGCTAAAACGGTAGAACTTACGCCCCAATGCGTCGGCGATAGAACGACCGATGGAAGTTTTGCCAACGCCCGGGGGACCCACCAACAGCAGGATGGAACCGGTGACCTCGCCTTTGAGAACACCAATAGCCAAGAATTCGATGATGCGATCTTTGACGTCGCCGAGTCCGTCGTGATCACGGTCGAGAACAGCGCGTGCGACCTTCAAATCAAGCTTCTCTTCAGAGTAGATTCCCCAGGGCAGCGAAGTTATCCAATCGAGGTAGTTGCGTGTCACCGCGTATTCCGGCGATCCCGTTTCCAGCACCGACAGCTTTTCCATCTCATCGTCGATCTGCTTCCGGGGACCCTCGGGCACATGCAGGGCTTCCAGACGTTCGCGAAAGCGCTCGAGCTGAGCTGTGCGATCGTCCTTCGAGATGCCGAGCTCACGTTGGATCTCTTTGAGCTGCTCCTTGAGAAAAAACTTGCGTTGCTGATCCGTCATCCGATCCTGCACGCCCTTGCGGATCTCAGACTGGATTCTGGCCACCTGCAGTTCTTTTTTGATCAGCACCAAAACCTTTTCCATGCGCGGCAAGACCGGCACGGTCTCGAGCACATCCTGCAACTCTTCCTTGCTCGCAGTAGTCAAGTTGGCAGCGAAATCGGCAAACGGCGAGGGTTCATTGGGACTAAAGCGGGAGAGAAAAACCTTTAATTCTTCGGCATACAGTGGATTCAAGGGCAACAGCTCTTTGATGGTGTTAATGATAGCCACGCCGTAGGCCTTTAGGGTGTTGGTGTCTTCCTTGAGCGTCGGCGGGTATTCCACTTGCGCCACGAATGGCGGCTCGTGGGTAACCCACTCATGGATGCGAAAACGCTCGATCCCCTCAGCCATGAACTGGATCTGTCCGTGCTGTCGCCCTGGATTGTGCATTCGCACCACGGTGCCGATAGAGTAGAAGCTTTCCGGCCTAGCCTCGTTGGTATTTCCTTTTAGCAGTACCAAGCCCGCCATTCGATGCGGCGCTTCCCCAACCTGCTTCACGGTTTCCAACCACTGCTCCTCGCTCACCAGAATAGGCATCACTTGACCGGGGAAGAACGGGCGCTCGGAAAGGGGCAACAGGTGCAGGGTTGGAGGTAACACATCTCCCGGCAGGACAAGCTGGGTGTGGCTGTCGGGCGTTTCTTTTTTCGTCTTGCGCGGCGCCCGGCGGGTGCGCGGTGTGTCTTGCGCTGCTGGCGACTTGTCTTCCTCTTTCATCTTGGTTCCCAAAAAAGTCTCCGTGGTCTGATGGCGGCCCTCACTGGATCCCGATGATCATGCAATAAACATTTTTATGAGAGTCCTCGGCTGGCACTCCCATTGTCGCTACCAGCGTGCTCAATCGAACTGTATCCGGATGTGTCTGCAATGGCCGCCGGAAGAGGTTGCAGCACGAGTGCCGTCAAGGGCGGCAGCGGCAATGACAGGGAGAAGCGGTAGCCGTGCCAAGCTTTCTCCTCGGCTGTCGCTCCCTGTGCCGGCAACCCGCGCCCGCGACCGCCATAGGCTACGGCATCGCTATTGAAAAGCTCCCGATAAAAAGTAGGGAAGGGAACACCTATCCGATAGCTGGCGTAGGACACTGCAGAGAAATTCGCCACGAACAGCACCGTGTCACGGGGATCCCGGGCTTTCCTCAGGAAAGCAATGACATTTTGTTCGGGACTATCCAGATCAATGCCCTCGAAGCCCTCACGCCCGAAATCAACCTCGTGAAGAGCCGGCGCCGACCGGTACAAGCCGTTCAGATCAGCGACGAAGCGCGACAGGCTGCGGTGCAACTCAAAATCCAGCAGCTGCCAGTCGACACTGGCGGCGTGGTTCCACTCCCGCCTTTGGCCAATCTCCCCTCCCATAAACAGCAACTTCTTTCCAGGATGAACATACATGAAAGCGTAAAGGAGCCGAAGATTGGCAAATTGCTGCCACTCGTCCCCCGGCATTTTTTCCAGCAGCGATCGTTTTAGATGCACGACTTCATCGTGGGAAAGGGACAGCACGAAATTTTCTTCGAACGCATAATGAAAGCCGAAGGTGAGCCTGCGGTAGTGCTGCCGGCGGTGCTCCGGGCGCTCCTGCATGTAGGTCAACACATCGTGCATCCAGCCCATGTTCCACTTGAACCCAAAACCAAGACCGCCGTCCTCTACCGGCCTCGACACCCGAGGCCAAGCCGTTGACTCCTCGGCCATCAGCATCACTCCTGGAAACCGCGCATGCACAATGGAGTTGGTATGCTTTAGGAACTCGATCGCCTCCAGATTCTCGTTACCCCCGAACCTATTGGGGATCCACTCCCCCGGCAGTCTCGAATAATCGAGATACAACATGGAAGCCACGGCATCGACCCGCAAGCCATCGAAATGATAGGTCTCGAGCCAAAAAAAGGCATTGGCGATGAGGAAGTTCTCGACCTCGTGACGACCATAATTAAAGATCAGCGTCCCCCAATCTCGGTGCTCACCCTTGCGCGGATCGGCATGCTCGTAGAGGCTGGTCCCATCGAACCGACCGAGCGCATGGGCGTCCTTAGGGAAATGCGCCGGCACCCAATCCAGAATGACGCCAATGCCTTCTTGGTGGCAGCGATCAATGAACGCCATGAGGTCTTCTGGCCTGCCAAAGCGCGACGTCGGCGCATAGAAGCTCGAGATTTGGTATCCCCACGAGGGCTCATACGGATGCTCGGCAATAGGCAAGAGCTCGATATGGGTAAATCCCAGGCGTTTGACATAAGGCACCAGGCGCTCCGCCAGGGCGGTGTAGAAGAGGCGCTGGCCATCGGCAGTACGCCTCCAGGAACCCACATGCACCTCATAGATAGCGACCGGGCTCTGCCACATGTCGTTGGCGGCGCGTTTCTCCATCCAGTCCTGATCTTGCCATCGGTACCGACCCTGGACCTCGCAAACGATGCTGGCCGTTTGCGGCGCAACTTCGCAATAGAACGCATAAGGGTCGGCCTTCAGACACAGTCCGCCGTGGGCAGTACGAATCTCGTATTTATAGAGCTCACCTTCATCAAGGCCCGGCACAAACAGCTCCCAGACACCAGCATCCTCGTGTAACTTCATTTGGTGTTGGCTCCCAGTCCAGCTGTTGAAGCTACCGACGACACTCACACCCTCTGCATTGGGCGCCCATACGGCAAAGCTGACACCGGTTTCGCCTTCTCTGACGTGTGGATGGGCGCCCAATTTGCGAAACACATGATAGTGGTTGCCTTCATGAAAAAGCTGACGGTCATAAAGCGTGAATAGCCACGACCGGTAGGCATAGGGATCGCGATAGGTGTAGCTGCTCCCGCCCGGCTCCAGCACCTGCACTTGATACTTCGGCTCGGCGCCGAGCGGTGCGATGGTCCCTGCAAACAGTCCGCGAGCATCCACCTTGGCCAGCTGGTGGCGCAGCCACGGATAGCCGTCCATGACCACATAGGCCTGCTCAGCTCGTGGCAGGAAGGCACGAACGATCTGCACGTTGTCATCCGTCCCTGCATGGGGACCGAGGATGGCGAACGGATCGCGATGGCGTCCGTGAACGAGCCGTTGAATCTCGTGCTCTGGAAGGCGCTCCGGGTGCCGCTCGGCGCGGACGATGAGCAACATAGGAGCAGGCCGCTCATGCCCTTCGCGCCAGCAGTCGGCGTGTAGAGCTGCCGTCAATGGATCCACGAGCACGGCATCGACGTGGTAGTGGTGCTGCCAGAAGGTGACGCTCGACAGCACAGCACTCTTGATTTCACCGCGAGCAAAATCGAACCTGACCCGCGGTCCTGTACGCTGTGTATCGTCTTCGTACAGCCGCGTTCCATCAAACCAATTAAGCGCAGTGCCGTCCACCGGCATAGACGAGCCCATCCCCGGCACCACGACACCGAGACCGCTTTGATGGCAGAAGTCGATCAGTGCCATCAGATCGGCCGGCGTGCCGCAGGAACGGCTGGGGGTATAACCGAACCCGTCATGGCTCGACGGATTTGCCGAGAGCGGGATGAATACATGGGTGAAACCCTTCCCTTTCACCTCGCTGATCAAGCGTGGCGTCGCCAGCGATCGGTAGTGCGCCCCTTCTGCCCCCTCACCGGCAATGCTTGCCCACGCTTTCAAGTCGATCTCGAAAAGGTAGATGGCGCTCTCAGCTTTCTGGACAACATCGCGTTCGAAGCGAGAAGCGAGCCAGGAATGATCTTTCCAATGGTGGACTTGCGCCAGGCTGCACACGATGGCAGCGGCGTTTGAGGAGGCCTCTATCGAGGTAGCGTAAGGGTCGGTTTTTAGGAAAACGTTTCCCGCCGGGGTCTTGATCTCGTACTTGTACAGCGCGCCATCGGCTACCCCGGGAATAAACAGCTCCCATATTCCCGAGAGCCCCAGGAGCCGCATTTGATGTACTCGTCCGTCCCATTGGTTGAACGTTCCAACGACGCTTACTCGCGCTGCATTCGGGGCCCACAGCGAAAACCGCACGCCGTCCACGCCCCCCGCTCGTCGCGGGTGGGCGCCAAAAAGGTGGAACGCCTGGAGGTGCTCACCCGCCGCGAGCTTCGCCAGATCCTCTTCGGTGAAGGCCGATATCTTGATGGCATAGGGATCGTGTAACGTGTGCTCCGCACCCTGCTCATCGGTGACGATCAGGCAGTAACCGCTGCCGTTGATGAGTCCTGGTAAGCTGCCCTCAAAGAGCCCTGAGGGGTGGATTTTCACCAACTGATGTTTGCGCGTCCCCTTTCCTTCTGTCCCCTGTGCCGCAAACACCTCCTTGGCCTGGGGGAGGAAGACGCGAATGACCGTCCTGTCATCTTGCTCCGAATAGTGAGGACCCAGTACCGCGTGCGGTGCCTGATGCCGCGACTCGATGATCCGTTGAACCTCTTCTTCAGCCATGCTCATCCTTACGCTGTGCTCCTGTCGTCTAAAGCGATCCTTCATGCGCGCCAGCCGCCTGCTCATGGCGACCGGATGGCTTTCGCACTCTCATGTGCTTCACAGCTGCTGCCGTCTGCCTGCAGTCCTTAATTCCGGTGGTTAGCGCCGCTGGCACCACCTCGAGCCGAGCTTCTGGCGCAGCAACGTCAGCCTCAAGTGCCAAAATGGAAGGGTCGACCCTGCTTCCGATCCTCGCCGCTATGTCGAGCGAAGTCGTCTTCGCAACAGTTGTTTAGCGCAGACTCTCTCCCACTCGGCTTGCTTGATAGATGACATTGCCGGCAGTCATCGCTGTGTCGACATTCATTGGCACCCCCGCCCGTCGCAAGCCTTCGGCAACCCAATGGTTGCAGTTGTAGAAGACAGAATACCTGCCTTTAGCGGGGTAAAACCAGCTTTCACCATACAGCCCGGGCCCCAAAGGCTGAGCTCGCTGGCCATGGGGCCGCACCAGGCTGGTATGGATGAAGCGAACAAGATCCACAGCGCCCTGCACCGACACTCGCAGCGCCACGATGTCGCTGTTTACAAAATATTCGGATACCGATCGGTCAAAGCCTACCACATGCAACACACTTTGCGTCGGCATCAACGCCGCTCGCAGTGCCATCCCCAATGTGACCTTTGGCGCACGATAGAAGGCCTCGTCCCCCCACCCCACCTCCAGATAGGCTCGGCCGACGAAATCGCTTTTCTCCGGCCACAGTTGCGCCGGAATATCGGCATAGCGAAGGGCGATTCCCGTGTGCCAGCCATGGCTGAGCACATAGATGGTGCGCTCAGTGCTCGGCGCTTCGGCGCTTCCCGCCACGCTCGGGAGCGCCGCCTGAAATAGGGACGTGGTGAGCAACAAGAAAACCCATCGATATATAGCGGGCATTGCGGGCAGTGATGTTCGACAATCGAGGCGAGGAGCTGAATACGAACCGAGGGAAAACTTCACCGAGCCCTATAAGCACCTCAGAGCTGCCTTAAAGAATGTCGCGAGTGCCGGCAAAGCCAAAGTGGGCGGCAAACAATCGGAGTCTATGAAAAACGCCCATGAAGGCAACTCGTTACCCCCATGTCAGGTGAGCATTGCCCAGCCAACGAGAGTGACGCTGCCGAAGGTCCTTAGCAAGTCACTCCGAGAGGCTTGGAGCCTTTCAGTATCAGCCACCAATATAGGACATCTCTATTCTCGGAAGCGCCGCCGTCTCAGCCGAGCGCCTTTCGGAATAACGATCGTGGCGCCGCGACCAAATAGCCGCTATCGCCTGCGCGATGTAATCATCAGCGGCACCGCCGCGAACGAGGTACCTTAGATCATGTCCCGCGGATGCAAATAAACAGGTATAGAGCCGCCCCTCAGCCGAAAGCCGCACGCGCGTGCAGTTGCCACAGAATGGCTGGGTAACTGAGGTGATGATGCCGATCTCACCTTGTCCATCTTGGTATTTCCAGCGGCTGGCGACTTCTCCCGGGTAGTTGGGAGACACCGGCGCGAGAGGCCACTCACGGTGAATGCTGTCGACAATCTCTGCACCTGCGACAACCTCGTCAAGCCGCCAACCGTTGGACTTTCCAACGTCCATATACTCAATGAAGCGCACGATATGGCCGGTCCCGCGAAACCGGCGTGCCATCGGCACGATACTATGATCATTGACGCCGCGTTTGACGACCATATTGATCTTCGCAGGGGGAAATCCAACGTTGGCCGCGTTGCTCAGGGCCTCCTCGACACGGCTTACTGGAAACCCCACGTCGTTCATTGCTCTGAATGTCTGATCATCGAGCGCATCCAAGCTCAAGGTCAAACGCTTCAGCCCCGCATCCCGCAGTGCTCGAGCCTTGGCCCGTGTCAAACACGCTCCATTGGTCGTCAGGCTTAGATCGCTCAAGCCCGGAAGCGCCGCGAGCATTTCCACCAGCCGCTCGAGCTCTCGGCGCAGCAACGGCTCTCCGCCGGTTAGCCGAATTTTCCGCACGCCCATGGCTATGAGGACGCGAGCAATGCGGGCGATCTCTTCGAAGCTCAGCAGAGCCCGTCGTGCGAGAAATGGGTACCCAGCGCCATAGGTCGCTTTCGGCATGCAATAGATGCAGCGAAAGTTACAGCGATCGGTAACGGAGATCCGAAGGTCGCGGATGTGTCGTCCGCATACGTCCGTAGGCAAAACCCGCAGCGCCTCCTCAAATTGTTATTTCTTGGTTGTGGAGAGTGCTTTGTGCCACACCGTGAGCCAGCCGCCCATTGCTGCCCCTCGCTAGCGTGCGATGGTATTGGTACGCCGTATTTTCTCGTGCAGCTGCAAAATACCGTACAGGAGCGCCTCCGCGGTTGGCGGGCAGCCCGGCACGTAGATATCCACCGGAACGATGCGGTCACATCCCCGAACGACCGCATACGAGTAATGATAATATCCGCCGCCATTGGCGCACGAACCCATGGAGATGACCCATCGCGGCTCTGCCATTTGGTCGTAAACCTTACGCAACGCGGGCGCCATTTTATTCACCAGCGTCCCCGCGACAATCATCACATCAGATTGGCGCGGACTTGGGCGAAATATCATGCCAAACCGATCCAAGTCATAGCGAGCCGCACCCGCATGCATCATCTCAACTGCGCAACAGGCAAGCCCGAACGTCATCGGCCACATAGAACCCGTGCGCGCCCAGTTAATCAGCTTGTCCGCACTTGTCGTTACGTAGCCCTTCTCGAAAACACCTTCTATAGACATGGGGGTGATAATCTCCTACACCAGCGGCTTATCGTTCATCGGCATTTCCGCTCGTGCGCAAGCGCCATCCCCGCACGGCGCCTTCGAGGCGGTTCTAAAATGCCGCGACCGCCGGCACCACAGCAAGGCCACATGTACGCAAAACCTACAGTTCCCGACAGGATCAGTCAACTCTTCTCATCGAAAAGGCGCTACTGGTGATGCTATTTCACCATCCCGGTATCGTATCGACTCAATACATTTCTGGCAAGGCAAGATTTCCTGTGGTAGACCCCGAACGAAAAGTGCTGGAAACTCTCAAGAAGTAAAGTCGCTTATTTATCCGAGTGCCCAAGAGGTTTTTCCGGTGCTATTCGATCGCGAACTCGTTGCTTTAGCTCCTTGGACTCGGGAAAACGCTCCTCAGTCTTTCTCGACCAAATCAGGTCACCATCTACTCGAACCTCGAATATGCCACCGGTTCCCGGAGCGAGCGCCACCTCGCCAAGCTCGGCCTCGAAGGTCGTAAGAAGCTCCTGCGCCATCCACGCAGCACGCAGCAACCATCGGCATTGGGTACAATATCGAATCTCCACCCGCGGTTGATTCACCATTGCTAACATCCCCTAGATTGACTCTCAAGATTAACCAAACTTATTCATACCAAACCCCATAAGGAGGCTTGCCATGGCGCCCAGTGGCTCGGCCCCAGTGCCCACTCAACTCAATCTTCATCGGCAGTCAAAAACCCTCGAGCTTAGTTTCGATGAAGGCTCACACTTTATCCTGCCCTGCGAATACCTCAGAGTATTCTCCCCCTCCGCCGAGGTACGGGTTGCCGAAAGCCGGGGCGAAGCTGTCATCGGTAAAGAAAATGTGAATATCTCTCGAATAGAGCCCGTAGGCAATTATGCCGTCAGGCTAGCCTTTGACGATGGCCACGACACGGGCGTTTTCTCCTGGGAAACACTTTATGAGCTCGGCCGCAGCTATGAGGAAAATTGGCAGAATTACCTCGATCGTAAACAGGCATTGGAAGCGCAGCGGACAAGGGAACAAAAACCAGGCTCGATGATCCATCGAGTTAAGCTGCGACTACTTTTTTTTGAGCGCCTCGTCGATCACCTGGGATATGAGACAGAGGATATGATCCTTGAGAGTGCCACGCCGGACGTGCGCGCACTGCTTGCCAGCCTTCGCAGCCGTGATTCTGCTCTGAGCGAAGTGCTTGCGGACCAGGCGGTCAAGGTAACCATAAACAAACAGTTCGTATCACTGGATACATGGCTACGCGACGGCGATGAGGTTGCCATTGTGCCGGTTCGGCCACTGCGTTGATCCTTATCCACACACCGACAAACGCAAGAGGCAGAGGGATACGCGAGGAAGGCAAAGTGTCGCTACTGAGCAGCATGGCGCAACAGGGATAGTGGCGTCACCGGATATCTCGTCTCGGGAGGTGGAAACTGGCTGGTTAATTGCGGCTAACCAACGGTGCCCTGCAGCTCTTCCATCAGTCGCCCCATGACATAATCCATGATCGCCTCTTGCTGGGCGCAAAATTCCCGGGATCGTTGGGAATCGAACTGCAAAGCATACACGATCGAGTTCCCCTCCAGCGCCCGACTCCGAATCCAAGCGACAAGCGACAAGGCAGTATCATGAGTGGGCAAACGGATCTTCGCGCACACGCACTCCACATCGGTCAGCAAATAGTCCGCCGCGCCATCGGCAACAATGCCCATGCCGGTGGCGGAGATATCCTTAAGGGACACGGTCAATGGCGAACGGCCGTGGCGCTGCTCAAAGACCTCAATTTGAACCTCCACACGTTTGTCGAGCCGAGGCTCGACGCGGTCAGCGTTACGCCGATTGAATAGACGGTAAAATTCCTTTGCCACCTCGCGACTGTACGCTGCCTGGCCATTGAACTGAAAGCTGTAACGCCGGAACCCATCCCCCTCCTCCCGTGAGAGAACCATCGCTGGCAGCTCGACCGTCTTGCCTAGGTAGGCAGAAGTCAATGCCAAGACCACTTGCTTGCCAATGGGCAGCTGGGGAACATGAGGCTGTGGAAACCGCATGCCTACACCGCCTCTAGGCACGTCTGTCACCTCTCCCGCATGCGCTTGCCCGCAGCCCGCCCGTACTTCAACACCGAGCTTGACATCCGTCTCTGGAGCGATGGGAATGATGGTGCGACCACTTCTTCTAGATTCCTGTGGCGGCATGGTCAATACTCCTGGAAACAGAAGTTAGCATTGGAACAGGCGATGAAAGACCTATGAGGAAGCCCCGCCCCTGAATCGGCGAAAGTAAGCGGTTCCTTTAGGACTTGCGCGTAAGCAGGAGTGGTGTCTCAAGCGCTGAGCCTTCAGACCCAAACTAACGCAGCCAATATTGGTAAAATGACTGGTTAGAGAAAGTAGTTACGTAGACTAAAGATCAGGCTGTGGCCGAGACGAACTCGGGCCGAATGTCTAGGAGGTAATCTCCATGCGAGCCAAAAATATTTTCAACGTTTGGCCGACGCGATACTGGCAACGACTCGCTGACGACCGTGTGCAGTGTAATGTGTGTCCGCGCTTTTGCAAGCTGCACGAGGGGCAGCGGGGGCTTTGCTTTGTCCGCGCCAATCAGAACAACCGGATTGTGCTTACCTCTTATGGCCGCTCCAGCGGTTTCTGCATCGATCCCATCGAGAAGAAACCGCTCAATCACTTCCTCCCCGGAACGCCGGTTCTATCGTTTGGAACAGCAGGTTGCAACTTGGCCTGCAAGTTCTGTCAGAACTGGGACATCAGTAAGTCCCGCGAATTCGATACCTTAGCCGATGAGGCGCCGCCTGAGATAATCGCCCGTGCTGCCCACGAGCTGGGATGTCGAAGCGTGGCTTATACCTACAACGACCCAGTCATTTTCATGGAGTACGCTATCGACGTCGCTAGAGCTTGCCGAGAATACGGCATAAAGTCAGTGGCGGTCACTGCGGGCTACATGTGCGAGGAGCCGCGTGCGGAGTTTTACCAGTTCATGGACGCGGCAAATGTAGATTTAAAGGCGTTTACTGAGCGCTTTTATTGGAAGCTCACCGGTGGTCATTTGCAGCCGGTACTGGATACTCTGCTATACCTCAAGCACCATACCGATGTCTGGATCGAGCTCACTACGCTGCTCATTCCAGGCGAAAACGATTCGGACGAAGAGCTTGAGGCGGCAACCCAGTGGGTTGTGGAGAACCTAGGGCCCGATGTGCCTATGCATTTCACAGCCTTCCATCCAGATTGGAAAATGCTCGACAAGCAAGCTACCCCAGCTCAGACTCTGAGCCGAGCGCGCAGGATTGCGATGAGAAACGGCGTTCGGTATGCGTACACTGGAAATGTGCACGACGAAGAGGGCGGAAGTACGTACTGTCACCGCTGCGGCACGAAACTTATTGGGCGCGACTGGTATACCCTCACCCAATGGGGTCTAAGCGAAGACGGTCGATGCAACTCCTGCGGCACGGCATGCGTCGGTGTATTCGAGGCAAAACACGGCAATTGGGGTGCCGCTCGACGCCCGGTGCGCCTTAAGGACTTTGCCGCCTAAGAAGTTGTTTTAAAAATGTCGCGAGCGCCGGAGACGCTGGCGCACGATAGCGCGAATTGTGCGACTCACATGACAGCTGCAGTGCATTTTGTTACTTTTGTAGCTTGTCCTCGGAAGGTTGCTTGCGGCGAGGACAAACAATAGGAGATTTCTACAGGGGGTGATCGGCTATATCATGATCAATGCGCTTAAAAGTCGGCGCGCGCATGGAGAACAATGAAAAATGGACATCTTTACCATTCTGATCATACTCGCCCTACTTGCGACTATCGGGGCACTTGGAACCGGCATAATTGATATGATGCGCGGGCGTCAGTTCGAACAGCAAAGTAGCCAAGCGATGTGGGCCCGCGTCGGATTCCAAGGGATCGCCATAGTGCTCATGATGATCGCCCTATTTCTGTACTCGGGGTAAACGCTTCGGAGAGGCTACCGAAAACAGAGACACAAGACGAACGAAGTCGTCGGGAAAGCCCGAACGTGCGTCAGAGGCTCGCTTGGCGCGAGCCTGGAAAGCATGCGGCTTCAAGCGTCAGGGACAGAGGCGCAGTGTGCTTTTTCGTGAAGACTGCTATTGCTTGGGCGCTGGGTGCAATAGTGAGGGAAATGTTGTGGCTCGCGCCTAGGCGCTGACTCAGAGGTTGTGAAGAAACCGTAGCGAGAGCACGGTGAAGAGCCCTATCTGATAAGATAGTTATGAGAGGGTGTTTTCAAACAGCCTCTTAGTGGGTCGTCACCAGCTTGGAGAAACGCACCCGGAGAATTTCTTGGGTGGATGTCAACCCTTCCGCATCTTTTCGGACAAGCATTAACTGCTGCGCATCTTCGACGCCGGCCGGAATCACCATTCTCCCACCCGCACTCAGCTGATGGAGCAGAGCCGTTGGAATTAGCTCTGGTGCGGCCGTCACAATCACTTTGTCGAAAGGTGCTTGGGCAGCCCAGCCGTGCGAACCGTCGCCGATCCTGTGCTCGACATTCGTACAACCCTGCTTGAGCAGGCGCGATGCCGCCTCGCGCGCCAGCTCTCCAATAATATCAACCGTGTAGACAGTTTTCGCCAGCTTAGACAAGATGGCTGCCTGATAACCAAGTCCGGTCCCAATCTCCAGAACGCGATCGTCCGGGTTTAGCTCCAAAAGATCCGTCATCAAAGCGACGATGAAGGGCTGCGATATGGTCTTTCCAAAGCCAATAGGCAGAGGATTGTCCATGTAAGCAAAGGCACGCAATTCCTCAGGAACAAACTCGTGCCGCGGCACGGTTCCCATAACCGCCATGACCCGATCGGCCAGCTCCGTTTTGCCGATCTCAGCACTTACGAGACTGGCGTGGAATGCAATCTGCTCCACCATAGCCTGACGCAGCGCGCTGAAATGCACATCCTGTGAATCGATCATGGCAGACCGGTTACTGGGTGAGTAGCCAACATGACATCATCAGAAGTAAAGAACTCTTCCCTCAGTAGTTAATCACATTTTTGTTGAGAGGGCGAGCCTCCCTAAGCCACCAGCCGGACAATCGAAACGGCGATTACGCTCGAGGATACTCTTAGGAAAACACCAGGAAAGAGAAGATGTGCAGCAGCGCGAGTTTTGGCGCGAGCTACAAGGAAAGTGGGACCGAGGGAAACCGCCGTTGATGGCTTAGAAACTGTTGAAAAACCGTCACAAGCGCCGGCAGAGCAGGACGTACGGCGGCGAAACAAAATCATCAGGAACGATTTCGGACAGTGACACGAGGCCCGAAGGGGCAAGTCCCAGAAATAGGGCGAGTAACCCAGACTGAGCCTGAGAGTATCAGGATTCCGAGCCGCCTCGCAATGCCGCTAGGGCACAAGCGCAGTCGTTCTTAAGCCAGCTCTTAAATGGATACTAGCCGACAGAGGAGATTAGAATCGTAGGATCGCCGTGATGACCAGCAGGGAAATTAAGGACATCACTATTAGAGTCGCCACACCCGTCCCCTCAGTTCAGAAAAATCACATCCCTTGAATGCTCTGACCTCAACCCCCAGCGCATCATCCCCAATGCACAGCGTTCAGGCCAGGCTCCTTACTGAGGCATCGGCAAAATCACACGAAAGTTTAAACAAAAGCGGTCGCCGATAGGGCTTTCTCCGGACAGCATTGCCCTAACCGGGGTTGACCAACCTCTTTTCGCAGGCGCTTCAGAGGGTGTTTTACTGAGAACATCGTAAGTAATGCCACGTGGTCCGCAATGGGCTCGTGGGGACCGGGTGCCGCCAGGGCGGCGGCACCCGAGCTTACAGGGGTAAGACCGATCGAGCAGAAGTGCCGGTGACACTTCTGCCGGTCGCACGGGCTCGCCCCGGATGGCGAGCCCTGGGCCTGCGAGCGAAGCAGGATTGCGTCGCGATGCAGGTATTCACGGCGTGTCCCCACAAAGCCTATCCGGGACCACTCCCCTCAAGGATGATTCTACTAACGACGGTGTTAGCAATCCCGGCAAGCGCAACAGATTTTAAAATCTCCTCTCACGCCCGGTCGCGCATTGGCGCCGGACTTTACACACGACGTCTCTCCAGCGCATTGCAGCAAGCCGGATTTATAGAACGGTGGAAATGCAGTATCCCTAGCTGAGGGGAGATAGCGTTAACTCGACGCGCCGGTTGCGCTGTCTCCCGTCAAACGTATCGTTGCTCGCAATGGGATCCAACTCACCGCGACCAGCGCTCTGGATCCGAGAAGATGCTAAGCCCTGAGCCATGAAGTATTGGCTTACGCTCGCAGCACGTTGCTCGGAAAGCCGCCTGTTGTAATCTTCACTGCCGGTGCTGTCGGTATGGCCCGTCACCTGGACGACAGTCTTGTCGTATTCCTTGAGAACTAACGTCACCGAGTTGAGCACATCGAAAAAGTTTGGATTGATTTCCGCTCGGTTTGTGGCGAAAGTAATCTGCCCTGGCATATTGAGTACTACTCGATCTCCCACCCTAGAGACACTGACGCCAGTTCCCTCTAACCGCTGTCGTAGCTTCGCTTCCTGTACGTCCATGTAATAGCCAACGCCCGTGCCTGTTAGAGCACCGGCACCTGCCCCTATCAGGGCTCGTTTGCCCCGCTTCCCGCCCGAGAGGGCACCGACTGCAGCGCCCGCCGCCGCACCGACTGCAGCACCCGTCGCGGCCTTGCTTACCTGTTGCTCCTGAGTATAGGGATTCGTCGTACATGCAGTAATAAGCGCAATCACGCTAACTGCGGTCAGCATACGAACACATGGGGCCGAATGCATACCAGTGTCTCCTGAAACGGTGGGTATATATAAATAAGCAACGGGATTGCTCGAAGCCTCTCCCGCGAGCCCGTCGGCTGTCGAGTCGCATCAGGCTGCTGTTCGGCAATGAGGCCGATTTCTTGAGCCGCCGCCCACATCGCCATGCCAAGCACAGTGGGTTCTTAAACAGCTTCTCAAGATCAGGAATGACAGAAAAACGACTACTCCGCCGATAGCGCTTGACGGGGCCGAGGAACCGTGAGCATTAAGACAAAGCCAGTGGCCAGCAACACAATGATGGGGCTCATGCCAATGCGCTGACTTCCCGTGAGGTGCGTCAACCATCCTACCGTTAGCGGCCCAAGAAAGGAGGTCGCCTTTCCGGATAAGGCATACAAACCAAACATTTCAGCGCGCAAGGCTTGGGGCGCAGCACGCGCAAGGTAGGAGCGACTTGCCGCCTGCACCGGTCCAATAAAAACCCCGATGATAATTCCCAGTAGCCAGAAAGCGGATTCCGAGTCAACCAACAGGATGAGGATGCCGGGGACAATAAGCCCGACGAGCGATAGCATGATGGTGGCTTTGGCACCGATCCAGTCGTCCACCCAGGCGAACGCCACCGCCCCCAGGCCAGCTGACACATTGAGCGCGATCCCGAACTTCAAGACATTCGCCTGGGACATGTCGAAGGTTCCCGCTGCATAGACACCCCCAAACATGAAAAGCGTGAGCAGCCCATCGGTGTAGAGCATCCGTGCGATCAGGAAGTGGATGATATGTCGGTAGCGTCGAGCCTGGCGAACGGAGCTCAGGAGTTGTCGAAAGCCGTCCAAAACGGCTTGCGAAAGCGCTTTACCGGTACTTGGTGTATCCGGAGTTAGAAGGAACAACGGCACCGAAAATACCAATACCCACGCCGCGGTCAAAAGGAATGTTGCCCGCACATCTTCCGAAGCGCCGCGATCAAAAGTAAACCACGGATTCTCGGCCTCTATGAAGCCCAGCAGGGCCACCACGAGGCACGCCAAACCGCCCGCATAGCCCAATCCCCACCCCCATCCGGACCATCGGCCAATACGTTCGGTGGAGGCAATATCGGGAAGCATAGCGTTATAGAAAACGCTGGCAAACTCAGCCCCGAACGTACCCACCGCAACCACGATAAGCGCCAGCAAAACAGAGTCGGGCGATGGTGCGACAAACCAAAGGCCGGCCGTCGCAATCACGCAAAGCAAGGTAAATACCGCGATCCAAGGCTTGCGACGACCGCCTTGATCAGCCATGGCGCCAAGGACCGGTCCACCGAGAGCAATGACGAATCCCGTAGCCGCCGTCATATAGCCCCACAGAGCGGTGCCCACCGTCTCGTTTTCGGCCACCACACGAACGAAGTAGGTGGCGAAAACGAAGGTTTGAATCAGGGTGAAAAACGCGCTGTTGGCCCAATCATACAAGGCCCAGGCGATTAGTCCGGAACGTTTTTTGGGATCCGAACGCGCTGTCAGGCGACCCGTGCTTGTTGCCTGCTTAGAAGGGCTCATTTGGCTGGCGCGCTCAGCCACATAACCGCCACCAGGGTCTCTGGGTAAACCCTCCAGCGCTGATTGGTGCTGCAAAAGCGCCGCAAGTTAGTTTACCGAATGACCAGAAATAAAGCCGTATCACCACGAACGATGTTCAGCAAGAGCCGGTTGGGGAAGTGCGCAACGGCCGGAGAAACGTCGGCGATTGAACTTACCTTTTGGCGGTTAATCGCGACAATCACGTCCCCCTGCCGCAATCCAGCCACCCAGGCGGGACTGCCCTGTTCAACTTGCTCGACCGCTATCCCTTCCATGCGCCCAGCCAAAGAATGACCCGGGTGAATAGGACCGAATATCGCCCCCATTAACTGCCCGCTCACCTTTCCGGCGTCCAGCCTATGTCGCTCAGGCTCGACTAAGACTGTCCGAACACTCCGGCGGCGGCCGTTATGTACAGTGTCCAATGTAAGCTCGGTGCCCACACGCAATATCCCAATGGCATTGCGAAGCGCGCTGGCGTTGCGAATCGGCCGCCCGTTCAGCGCTGTCACAACGTCACCAGCCCGCAGCCCGGCAGCGGCAGCCGGCGAGCCGGGCTCCACGCGTGCCACCACCGCCCCTGCGGATAACTTAAGGCCGAAGGCCTGAGCGAGCTCCGGGGAAAGGTCTTGAAGTTCCACGCCGAGCTGGCCACGTCGCACTTCTCCGTATTCGATGAGTTGGGTCATAATCGCTTGGGTCATGTTGCTAGGAATGGCAAAGCCTATGCCGATATTGCCACCGGACCCACCAACGATCGCCGTATTGACACCGACCAATTCGCCTCGAAGATTAACCAGCGGACCACCGGAGTTGCCCAAATTTATCGAGGCGTCCGTCTGAATAAAATCTTCATATCTTTCTATCCCTAGCCCGCTTCGACCAAGTGCGCTCACGATCCCTGAGGTCACGGTTTGTCCCAGACCAAAGGGATTGCCGATGGCCACGACAAAGTCACCGACCCGCAACTGACTGGAGTCTCCAAGTGGCACTGCAGTGAGACGCTCCGGTCTTATCTTGAGCACGGCGAGATCCACCTCGGAGTCCGCGCCGACGAGGTCGGCGCTAAAGCGACGACCATCGTTCAGAGTGACCAAAATCTCCTCTGCCTCCTGAATGACATGATAATTCGTGACCACATAGCCTGCCTTGGCGTCCACGATCACGCCGGAGCCCATACTTTGGGTTTCTCGCTGTTGAGGAATTCCCTCGAACTCAAAAAAGCGGCGGAAAAACGGATCGCTAAGCAGGGGATTTTGCTGCACTCGAATTCGAGCGCGGGTCGCAATATTCACCACTCCCGGCACAACACCTTCGAGCATCGGCGCAAGCGTAACGTCGCGGCCCGCAGCTGCTATCAGCGACGCGGCCCCGTGAAGCACGGGAGTCCATATCAAAAAAGAAATAACAACGAAAGCGCTAGCCCACTGACGCTTGACGTTCGGAGGCACAGCTGTCTGAGAACACATCGTGAATAACATCTACCTTGAGAAGCTGTCTTAAAATCACAAGCGCCGGAGTCGCAAGGCGTGCGCTGACCAACAATTGGCCGATGCAGCTATTTCACCAGGCACAACAGCCATCGCCTTCGCCGCACCATCGCTCCTCGCAAGCACTTTAGACATTGGTGTCCTTAGCGCGCGTGATGTAGCCCTGCCCTTGCCGCCCTCAGCACGGTGCGCCGAAATAGCCCTCCAGTAAAGGTGGCGCTAGATTACCACGGACGGCAACATCAGCTTACACGAAAACCTGTCGTCAAAGAGCTATCCATAGTCATAATTGTTTAATGTCATCCTCTTCGCGTCAGCCCGTTTCGTCCTGAACCTGGACTTGCCAGCCATGCGATCGCCAGCGGCGAAATCCTGCGCCATTGCCCGGCCGTTTGATCTTTTCAAAACCGCCTATTATCAAATCGCTTATAGTTTGGGTGCGGTGCTAACGTCATTCATTTAGCGACTCTGGAATCTGCACTTTTCGACGTAAACCGATATCATTTCCGACTGTCTTGTAATATCATCATCACACTAATATTGGTTGTTAACCGCATCAGGCACTAAGAAGCTGTTTAAGGAATATCGCAAGCGCCGGGGTCGCAAAGCTCACGATGGCAAGCCGACCGAAGTGTACAGGAAGTGCCGGGCATGGGTTGCGCCGCGCGGCACCATTATGACAACAGAGATGATTTTTAAACAGCTTCTAAGATTGCCGCAACAGCCTTAAAGATAGGTTGCGGTAGCCAATCAGAATCCAAGCAAACGCGCAGAAGGAGGCTGAGAGCTATGTTATCTTCCGCCAAACGCTATCAGCAAACTCATCACCGTGCTCAAGCATCTAATGCGGCGACGCGGCTGCTCGAACAGCATGCAGAAGGCCTGCAAGCGAGCGTTGATGAGAGCATGTTTTCCATCGACACGCGCCCCGATCCCACTGGGCGAGTCATTATTATTGGACGACCGACGCGAAAGCGCGCTGAGGCGTTCCTCAATATCCCCATCTCCGATCACACGCGCAAGCGCTTAGATGAGCAGGTCATAGGCTCTCTGGCAATGGGCACAAGCGCTCTTTTGGAGTGGGCGCTTCAAGAGTTGCAGCGTCGGGGAATCACTGTTGAAGCGCGCCTTCAGGAGTAAAACCAACCCCAAGCCGACCCTCGCGAAAATGCTGACGTCATGCTTCGGTCGCTAAGCTGCGCCGAGGCGCTATGACAAGCCCAGTAGTTTTTTCAAAAGCTTCGAAAGGTATTACATGGGCTGGCGAATCGTGAAGGCGCCGCGCAAATCTCCCACCGAGAAGCCTGTAGCCTGGTCCTGGGGATATAAATCCTCGAGCTTTGTAGCGATAGGGGGTGCCAATTCCTTTCCGTGGCAGGTCAAGCATACTTGATCCATGGGAATGGCCTTCATGTATCGAAAGTAGCGTTGCCCATTCACGGACACGATCTCGTGACGGTCGATCTGTTGCGGATCTTCGCCGCGTGCCACCCGTTGCTTAAATTCCTCGAGCACGCGCCGCTCCCAAGCATCTGGCGCGTTGCTCGGATTACGCAGCTTAAGGCTGGTCCGAGCAATATCCCATCCTCTGTCCTCTGAGATCGCGGCCGCGATAGCGGGTGCGGTTTCTTTACATACTTCGATAGCATGCGCTGGCCCACCAGACGCTATTGCCGTCTTGAGTGCGCTCTTAAGAGACATGGAAAACTCTTTAATGACAGCCCGGCTGGCAGCAACCCGATCCTCGATCTCACTAGCGAATGCTGAGCTCAAAGCTAGGATACCTGCAATGCCGATAACAGTCAGCGAGCGCATATTGCTACTCCCAATGATTATTTACCTCACTGCCCGCCCCCCGTAAGCCGGGCTCTGCATCGCTAAAGAAAATGTTACCACAGAAGCTCTGCGGCCGGCTGTAAGCGATAAAGTGCCTAAGTACTCGGTCTGGGCGGGTGCTCACAGGGGGAGGCGGCACAAACCAGAGGTAGGTGATGGTGCAGCCACCGGCAAAGTCCGCACCGCATCCAGCGAGCACCACCACCGAGCATGCGGGAGAAACGTTCTGATAATTGACCATACCGGCGATCGCACTGCGGACTCGTCAGGCAGATCCCAAAATAGAAGCCGACCACGAAAGTCAGCACTCCAATACCGACAAGAGTCAGATTATCGATGACCATTCTCTGTTCCTCAATATATAAACTATATTCGAATATACTTATATACTATTTGCGGTCATCTTGTCCAGTCGAATAGACATCGAGAGGGGCTTGTTATTCCTTTATTCGTATATCGTAGGCTAAGGACCTCAATGAGGCCGCGCCTTCAGAGCCTGCCGAAGAAACGCATCAATCCATCATAGTTCGAGCAGGCCCGCAGTAAAGCCCCGGCGATCATCTTTATCGACGAACTCGACGCCCTCGGGCGGGCGCGCGGCGCCTTTCCCGCTGCCGGCGGCCACGACGAGCGAGAGCAAACGCTCAATCAGCTGCTCTCGGAACTCGACGGCTTCGACCCGTGTGAAGGGTTGTGTTGCTCGCAGCGACTAACCGGCCGGAAATTCTCGATCCCGCGCTGTTGCGTGCCGGGCGGTTCGATCGCCAGATCCTCGTTGATCGACCGGACAAGCAAGGGCGTGTCCAAATCCTCAAGGTTCATATGAAGAAGGTCCGCCTCGGGAACAACGTCGACGCGGAAAAGATCGCGGCGCTGACAACCGGCTTCTGGGATCAATGGATGGATCAATGGGGTCAGACTCGATTGAACTTCAATCAAGTCTGACCCCATTGATCCCGAGAGGGGGCACGCACGTTGCCCTTATTGCAGTGCCGAGTTTGTGCTCGAATCCCCTGATGGAGAACAGGAGAAGGCACTGTGAAACTCAAGCTCAGCTATAACGGTATACTTACCGCTGCGCACCCTGGAGGTATGAGGGTTAGTCCATCATGACCAACGAATCACTGCACGTCGTTTGTCCGCATTGCGATGCGGTAAACCGAATTCCGGCTGCTCGCCTAGGCGAAGGGGCGAAGTGCGGCAAGTGCCATCGCCCGCTGTTCAGCGGTCATCCCATTGAGCTGACCGGTGCTAACTTCCAAAAACATGTCACCCGCAGCGACATTCCGCTGCTGGTGGATTTCTGGGCGCCCTGGTGCGGGCCCTGCGAGGTGATGGCCCCGGCATTCGAACAGGCGACTCGCCAGATCCCTTGGCGTGCCCGCGGTTACGGGCATAGCGGATGCCACACAGACCCGAATCTGGGTGTGCGGGGACTGCGGCTGTCGCTTTCGACCGCACGAAACCTATTCTGGACACAGCTTGCGGCGTTGTAGAACCAGAGGCGATCGTTGAACTGGTCAATAGAGGTGTTTTGAAGCCCACCGGCGGGCGCGCAGTCCACTGGCGTTTTTCATCCGCAAATGTTTCGCGTGCCTACACAGCAACGCGTTTGC
The DNA here is from genome assembly GCA_049282355.1 of Gammaproteobacteria bacterium. Taxonomy (GTDB): domain Bacteria; phylum Pseudomonadota; class Gammaproteobacteria; order HK1; family HK1; genus JAGTVB01. The sequence goes on from JBAPTW010000152.1 coordinate 26,037, forward strand.
AGAAGGAGTTTGGGATGAACGCGGCTGGTGTCGCTTATACTATGGAGCTTCTGGATATGAACGAAGCGCTCCGCACCAGGCTTCGAGAGCTGGAGCGAATGCTAGACGGGAATGCCATCGGAATAGGGTATTGAGCGTACCTGCCTTAGAGTTACCAAACGTCTCTGTCGTAAAGTGAGTGTTTTTGTAGACCTTGTAGATCGCGCCGCGGCTCAACAAAGCGCTCCCGGCGCTCTGTGCTCTCGGACCAGGTGACAAAATTTTACGGATTGACGAGCATTGCGTTCATGATATGCATAGCGGCCAGGCCGGACTGGCGTAGTCGAGTGACAGCCCGTCCGCTCACAATCCTTTCATCAACCCTTGGTAATTGCGTTCAATGATCCATCACACTGAGTGAAACCAAGAGGCGTACCAGCAATGGCAAGCAAGAAAATCTTGATGTTAGTCGGTGACTTCGTAGAAGACTACGAGGCTATGGTTCCTTTCCAAATGCTGCTGATGGTCGGACATGAGGTTATTTCCGTCTGTCCCGGGAAAAAGCCGGGTGAAACCGTGCGCACCGCCATCCATGACTTCGAAGGTGATCAAACCTACAGCGAAAAACCCGGGCACAGGTTTGCGGTCAACGGTGATTTTGACGACATCGATGCCTCGAGCTTCGATGCGTTAGTCATTCCTGGTGGTCGGGCTCCGGAGTATTTGCGCCTAAATGACCGTGTCCTCGACATCGTGCGCCAGTTTGACGCGGCCCAAAAACCTATCGCCGCCGTCTGTCATGGCGCTCAGATCCTCGCAGCAGCTGGCGTTCTGGAGGGCAAGCGCTGCAGTGCCTATCCCGCGGTAAAACCTGAAGTGGAACGTGCCGGCGCAAACTGGGGTGAACCCAATGAGAATTACAGTAATGCTTACGTGGATAATAATTTAGTCACCGCGGCAGCGTGGCCCGGGCATCCCGAATGGATGCGTAAGTTCCTCGACGTGTTGGGAACACGGATAGAACCCTGATAGCTATCTTAGGCGCTGTTTTAAAGAGATCGCGAGCGCCGGAGTCGCAAGGCGGGACGAAGCACCTACCCGAGCACAGCCGCGGACGTAACCAGGAGGGATCTTAGCTGCGCGAAATTCGACTGGAGCATTTCTCCTTCCTCAATCGAGTTGAGAAACACACCTGCACCGAACGCGGCGTGGAAATGATCGTCGATGGGGAGCGGCTGCGGGTGGAGGTTCTACGCAGTGACATCGTACGCTTTCAGATCAGTCGCCAGCAAAGCTTTGATGAGAGACCGACGTTCTCAACCACCCCTGACATTGATTCCGTGGCCGTATTTAAGGTAACGGAGACAGCAAAAAACCTGTGGGTTTCGACCGAGCAGATCGATGTCGTCATCGGCAAGGCGCCTTTCACCATCGACATTTATCGGCGAAATGGGCCACCCATTCTTGAGAGCCATCGCATTGCGCCTCACCGTGGACAAGCTTACGGTACGCTCAATGACATGTTTGCCGTGGTGCGCCGTTGCCAACCCGATGATGCCATCTTTGGGCTCGGTGAAAAAACCGGCCGCCTCAATCGCAAGGGCCGTACGTTCTTGCTTTGGAACACCGACGTCCTGGGGCTTGATGAACAGGGTAACGCACCCAGAGATCCAGGCGGTACGGCGTTTGATCCCTACTATATCTCTATTCCTTTTTTCTGCCGCTTGGACCGAGCCAGTGCCGCAATGGCTGGTTTTTTTCTGGACAATACCTTTCGGGCTCAATTCGACTTTTCACGGCCCGATCAGTACCGGATTTATTTTTTCGGCGGTCATTACCTCGAATATGTGCTGGCCGGACCCTCCCTAACAAGCATACTGGAGGGTTTCAGCTGGCTTACCGGCCACATGCCGCGCCCCCCCGTTTGGGCTCTCGGCCACCATCAGTGCCGTTGGCACCCCTACACCAGTGCAAGTCTCCTCGATCTTGGGAAACAGTATCGGGACCGCGCCATCCCCTGTGACGCTTTGTGGCTCGATATTGACTACATGGATGGCTATCGCGTCTTTACCTGGGACAAGGCACGATTTCCAGCTCCTGCCGAAACCGTCTCGAGACTCAAGCTGGATGGTTTCCAGGTCGTGCCCATCATTGATCCCGGAGTCAAGGTCGATCCCGGTTATCACACCTATGAGCAAGGCTGTACCGGCAATCATTTTTGCAAAACCGAAGGAGGCGCTACCTACACCGGCCAGGTATGGCCCGGAGCGAGCGCCTTTCCAGATTTCCTGCGAGCGTCGACCCGGCAATGGTGGGCGCAGCAGATCGCCGAGCAGGTATCAGCAACCGGCGTCGCTGGCATCTGGAATGACATGAACGAGCCCGCAACGGGCGCCATTGACCCGATGCCAATGAGGTTTGACGAAGGTCGGCAATCTCATCTGCGCCATCATAATCAATATGCGCTCCTCATGGCCCTTGCCACTGCAGACGGCTGTCGTCAAGCACTACCGGATCGCCGTCCCTTCATGCTCAGTCGCGCCGGTTGCGCGGGTATCCAACGCTATTGTGCAAACTGGTTAGGCGATAATTTCGCCCGCTGGGACCACTTGTGGATGAGTATGCCAATGAGCATGGGGCTCGGACTGTCGGGACAGCCCTTTGTCGGAGCCGATGTGGGCGGTTTTGCTGGGAATTGTTTTCCAGAGCTCCTCGTGCGCTGGTACCAGTGTGCGGCATTTAGCCCCTTTTTGCGCAACCACAGCGCTACCGGCATGCCCGACCAGTACCCCTGGTCGTTCGGCAGCACGGTGGAAACCCTATGCCGCCGAGCGATTGCCATGCGCTATCGGCTGATGCCTTATATCTACGCCGCATTCGTTGAGGCCTCTGCACATGGAACACCGATCCAAAGACCGCTTATCGTTGATTTCCAAGCAGACAGCATGGCTCATGACGTCGATGATGCCTATTTGTTTGGAGAGCACCTACTGGTGGCACCCATTTACGCCCCGGGCCAGCGCCATCGAACCGTTTATCTCCCGCAAGGAAGTTGGCATCACTGGCACACAGGCGAAATTTTCCGCGGGCCACAGGTCATCGACACTGCCGCACCTATTCACTACATCCCGGTTTTTGCACGCGCTGGCAGTGTCATTGCCACCTGGCCAGAGGCGCCTCTGACCACGGCCGGTTATCAGCCCCGAATCATCGACCTGCATGTATTTTTGCCCGATGACGCCAGCGAGCGGCGCACGACGTTATATGAGGATGACGGATCGAGCTTTGCCTATCAGCGAGGAGAATTTCAGCGAACCGAATTTGTGCTTGAGCGACGCAGGAACCGCTTTCGCCTTCACGCAGCCGTTGAGGGCAACGGCTTTGCCGAGTGGCAACGTGCTCTGTTCCGGCTGCGCTTTTACGGCACGATTGGGGATACGGTCGAGCTCAACGGCAGGCGGCAAACGCTTGTCGCTAATAAGCTCATACTCCCCAATGCTCACAAAGCTTTTATACTATCAGGAAGCGTTGCTTAGCTCGCGCGATGTGTGCGCTCCCATAGAGGTGCCGGAGGAACACTGGGTGTTCAATCCCTTGGTATCAGCAGGATCAGCTCACGCCGCTTTGAGCACGTGTGGTGTCGTTATGGAAGCACGCCAAATAGGATCGAGCTGAGCAACAGCAAATCGGCATAAAAAATGCTCATTCCAAATGATTGCGCGCCACCGCGTAACGTCACTGGGGCAAGCGCAGTAATCTTTAAAGAACAGCTTCTAAGGAGAGAGGCATGAAGGGTGTCGTTCTGGCGGGCGGTTCTGGAACCCGCCTCTATCCCCTAACCCGTAGCGTCAGCAAACAGCTGCTGCCAGTCTACGATAAGCCTATGATCTATTATCCCCTTTCCACCCTCATGCTCGGGGGACTGCGGGAGATCTTGATCATCTCAACTCCCTGGGACCTTCCCAGCTTCCAGCGCTTGCTCGGCAGCGGCGAACAGTGGGGGCTCGAGCTGCATTATGCCGAACAGCCGCAACCGCGGGGTCTTGCGGAAGCTTTTCTCATCGGCCAGAAATTCATTGCTGGTGAGCCGTGCTGTCTGATTCTCGGAGACAACATTTTCTATGGCCATGGGCTTACCGAAGTGCTGCAACAGGTCGCGACACGTACCCAAGGAGCCACCGTCTTCGCCTACCGTGTCAACGCCCCCGAGCGCTATGGCGTAGTGGAATTCGACGAAGCCGGAAAACCTCTTCGAATTCAGGAAAAGCCCATCGCTCCACCGTCTCACTATGCGGTCACCGGCATCTATTTCTACGACGATCAGGTGGTTGATATCGCCCGCTCACTTCGCCCCTCCGATCGCGGCGAGCTTGAAATTACCGATATTAATCAGACCTATCTCGACCAGGGTCAGCTCCAGGTCGAGAAGCTGGGTCGCGGTATTGCGTGGTTGGATACCGGCACCCATGAATCTTTGCAGCAAGCTTCGAACTACATCGCGGCTATCGAAGTGCGACAGGGGCTCAAAGTCGCTTGCTTGGAGGAAATCGCCTATCGCATGGGCTACATATCGCGCGAGCAGCTCGAATACCTGGCCGCTGAGCTGATGCAGAATGGTTATGGCCGGTATCTTATGGAAATTCTCGAGGAGGATGAGACGTGAGCGCTCAGCCCGTCCCGGAAAAAATACTCGTTACCGGTGCGGACGGGCAACTGGGTCAAGCCTTAGTGCCGGTACTGCGAGCGCGAGGATACGAGGTGATCACTCCGACTTACCAGGAGCTGGATCTGGCTGTCCTGGACCAGATAAGGGATAAGCTAGTGGCGCTTCGACCGGCCTGGGTGGTCAATTGCGCTGCCTATACTCAGGTCGACGAGGCGGAGTCCGAGCCCGAGCTCGCGCTGCGCATCAACCGGGATGCGGTAGGACAGCTCGCGCAGGCTTTGGGGAGCTATGGCGGGCGCCTACTCCACCTATCGACCGATTACGTCTTTGACGGCCATCACTATCAACCCTACCGAGAGGATGATCAGGCAAGTCCGCTCAGCGTCTACGGCCGTTCTAAATGGGAAGGTGAAGAGCTGGCGCGAACGTACCGTCCCGATACGATAATCGTGCGCACGGCATGGCTGTACGGTATTGCAGGTCGAAATTTCGTCAAAACCATGCTGCGCCTCGCCTGCGAAAGGGAGCACCTGCGCGTTGTCGACGATCAATTCGGTACTCCGACTTGCACCGCAAGCCTCAGCCACGCGCTCGCTGATCTGCTCGATCAAGCGCTCGCCGGCACCTTTCACTATACTGACGAGGGCGTTGCGTCCTGGTACGACTTAGCTGTTGCCACCGCCGAAGAAGGGCGCCGTCTCGGCTTTCCCGTGAAGGCCCGACGCATCGAGCCAGTACCCACCGAGGCATTCCCGCGGCCAGCACCACGACCCGCGTTCAGCCTACTGAGCAAAGCTAAGATCAGATCGCTGCTCAGCTTCCCAATCCCCCATTGGCGGGAGAGTCTAATCACCATGCTGAGGGACTTTAAGCGATGCGACAGCTGCTAGTCACCGGTGGAGCCGGGTTCATTGGGAGCAATTTCGTGCGCTATTGGCTAGCGCATCACACTGACGATCGCTTGGTGGTGCTCGATGCACTTACCTACGCCGGCAATCTGGAGAGCCTGAGTGGGCTCGAGTCATTAGCAAACTATCAATTCATCCATGGCGATATCTGTGACGTCGAGCTCGTTGAAGAAATCCTTTTTGAAAACAACATCGATACGATTGTTCATTTTGCCGCCGAGTCACACGTCGATCGATCGATTCTCGGACCAGAGGCATTCATCCGCACTAACGTACACGGAACCTTCACCCTGCTTGAAGCGGCCAGAAAAGCCTGGGTAAACGTGCGGCGCGAGCAGCGCTTTCTACATGTCTCAACCGACGAAGTATTCGGCAGCCTGGAACGCCACGAACCGCCTTTCACCGAGATCAGTCCCTATCGACCGAACAGCCCCTATGCGGCTTCCAAGGCCGGCGCAGATCATCTAGCGCGGGCTTATTTCCACACCTATGGACTGCCAGTACTGACCACCAACTGTTCAAACAATTATGGCCCCTACCAGTTCCCTGAAAAGCTGATACCGCTTACTATCATCAACGCCCTTGAGGGCAAACCGATTCCTGTCTATGGCGATGGACGCAATGTGCGCGACTGGCTGCATGTCGAAGATCACTGTCGCGGCATTGAAGCGGTGCTCGGCGCCGGCGAGAAGGGTCAGACTTACAGCATCGGCGCGAGCAACGAGCGGGAGAACTTAGACATTGTCCAGCAGATCTGCAATTGCCTCGACCGCCTGTTGCCCAGCGAGCAGCCCCGTCGAGATCTCATTACCTTCGTCACCGATCGGCCTGGTCATGATCGGCGCTATGCCATTGATGCCTCAAGGATGCGCAATGAGCTTGGATGGCAGCCACAATACGCCTTCGCCGACGGTCTCGAACAGACGGTGCGTTGGTACTTAGAGCATCGCCGCTGGTGGGAACGGGTACGTCGTGGCGACTATCGCCAGTACTACGCACAACAGTACGGTGTCAGCGAGGCGTAAGAAGCTTTGAAAGCGGCTGTAAGATCCTCTCTCGGAACCCCGCAAGTCCTGCAGCTTGAAGACGTGCCGCAACCTTCACTGCGCGCCGACCACGAAGTCCTTGTGCGCCTCAAGGCTGCAGGCGTTAATCCGCTTGATACCAAGCTTCGCGCCAAGCCAAGCCCCTATCCATTGCCAACCCCCGTGGTATTGGGCTGTGACGGCGCGGGTATCGTGGAAGCTGTTGCCACATCCGTAGACAAGTTCAAACCTGGCGACGAGGTTTACTTTTGCCGATGCGGTTTTGGTGACAGCACAGGAACCTACGCCGAATACGTCGTTGTTGAGGAACATTTGCTGGCAAAGAAACCAAAACGGCTCGACTTCGTAACGGCAGCGGCGGCGCCACTCGTACTCATCACGGCTTGGGAATCCCTACACGACCGGGCTCATATCGCACAGCAGCAGGCTGTGCTCATTCACGGCGGAGCCGGTGGCGTAGGTCACGTGGCGGTGCAACTCGCCCATCAGGCAGGTGCTCGCATTGCCACTACCGTCGGCTCTGCCTCAAAAGCCACCTTTACCGAAAGCTTGGGGGCTGAGCGATCAATCCTCTACGAGACTGAGGATTTCGTTGAAGTCATTATGACATGGACCAAAGGCCAAGGCGTGGCCATGGCGCTCGATACCGTTGGCGGCGCCACATTTCAACAGACCTTTGCGGCAGTGCGCTGCTATGGGGATGTGGTGACGCTACTCCAGCCAGGAAATGATGTCGACTGGACGGTAGCAAGACAGCGTAATCTTCGTATCGGATTCGAGCTTATGCTGTTGCCATTGCTCATCGATATACCGGACGCTCAGCAACATCAGGGCGAAATTTTAAGGCAGTGCGCCGAGCTAATCGATGCGAGGAAACTCAACATCCATGTCGCCGAGGTATTTCCCCTCGCCGAGGCGGCTAAAGCCCATGAATTCCTGGAGCGAGCAGCTCCCATGGGGAAGGTGGTATTGAGCATCGATGACTGAGAAGCTGTCTGAAGAATGCCGCGCGCCGGAGCCGCAAGGCGCACTCAGCCCATTGCGCGGGAGTCGCCCCGGCGGGATTTAGCCTGCGGCTATGCAAAAAGACTTTGAGACATTGGGTGCCGAGCCGTCGCTCGACACCGCTGTGCAAGGATGCTTGTTTTCTGGAATGGCCTTGGAAACATCACAACCATCGCGGACGATGCCACCATCGCCATTGCGGTTCAGGCTTTTGGCTTGCGGCCCTTCGTTGTCGGTGAAGCTGCCACCTCTGCATCATCAGATTTCGTCTGCGCCACTCCGCTTGTCGGGGGCTTATCAGCGCCTTCTTGCGTCTCGTGGTCTTCCTTCAACTGCGACCGCAATTCAGCCAGCTCAGAGCGCAGCACTTCGACCTCTGCCTCTGCCGGGGTGTCTGCTAGGTGCTTTTGTTCGGCAGGGATCGCTTCCGGCTCCCGTTGCAGGACGATGCCGGCCAGTGGTGGCAATGTAATCGACAGCGAATAGGGCCGGTCCATCCACGGCATCTCCTCGGCGATGAGCGAAACTCCACCGTTTCCAACATTGCTGCCGCCATAGAACTCCGAGTCGGAATTGAAGATTTCTCGATAGGTGCCGGGACTTGGTATCCCGATACGGTAGCCATAGCGGGGTACCGGCGTGAAGTTCACCACCACGACCAAGAATTCATTATCGCTTTTGCGCAGATAGCTGAGAATCGACTGTTGACCGTCATGACAATCGATCCAATCAAATCCTTGCCACTCGAATTCATAGCAATAGAGCGCCACTGAGCGGTGATAGAGCGCATTCAGATCTTTGACCAGCCGCTGTACTCCACTGTGGAACGGGTATTGGACCACGTACCAGTCGAGGACCCTGGCGCTGTCCCACTCCGTCCCTTGACCAAACTCTGTGCCCATGAACAGTAGCTTCTTTCCGGGATGGGTGAACATGTACGTGTAGAGCAGGCGTAAGTTGGCAAAGCGGCGCCACTCATCCCCGGGCATTTTATTGAGCATAGACGCCTTTCCGTGCACCACCTCATCGTGAGAAAAGGGCAGCAGGAAATTCTCCGTAAAAGCGTACAGCATGCTAAACGTCAGCAGGTCGTGGTGGTACTGACGGTACACGGGATCGTGAGACATGTACCGCAGGGTGTCGTTCATCCAGCCCATATTCCACTTCAGGCTGAACCCAAGTCCCCCCACATAGGTGGGACGGGTCACTTGCGGCCAAGAGGTGGACTCCTCGGCCATCACCAATACCCCGGGATGCTGCCCATGAATCACGGCATTGAGCTCGCGAAGAAACTCCATCGCCTCAAGATTTTCCCGGCCGCCGTATTTATTGGGAATCCACTCTTCCCGCGAATAATCGAGATACAGCATCGACGCTACGGCATCCACTCGCAGCCCATCGAGATGAAATTCCTCCACCCAAAACACGGCACTGGAAAGCAGAAACCCGCACACCTCGTGGCGTCCGTAGTTATAAATCAAGGTGGACCAGTCCAAGTGCTCGCCCTGGCGCGGATCCGCATGCTCATAAACGGGCTCACCGTCGAACCGGGCGAGACCATAGGCATCTTTGGGAAAATGTGCCGGTACCCAATCGAGGAAAATCCCGATGTCATGCTGATGACAGTAATTAACGAAATAGCGGAAATCATCCGGCTTACCAAAGCGGCTTGTGGGTGCGAAATAGCCGGTGCTCTGATATCCCCAGGAAGCATCAAAGGGATGCTCCGTGATGGGCAGCAACTCAATATGGCTGAATCCCAGGTCCTTGACATAGGGTACGATCTGTTCGGCAAGCTCCCGGTAGGTCAAGAATTCGCCTTCCGGGCCTCTTTGCCACGATCCCAAGTGCACCTCATAGATTGACATGGGCGCGTGGAGCCAATCGCGGGATGCGCGTTTTTCCAGCCACGCCTCATCGGTCCAGGCAAACGAGGTTTCATCTACCGCGATTGAGGCTGTGCTCGGACGCATCTCAAACCGCTGACCGTAGGGATCGGTCTTGAGAAACACCATACCTGAATTGCGGTTACGAATTTCGAACTTATAAATAAGCCCCGCCTCAAGTTCAGGTATAAAGAGTTCCCAAACACCACTGCCTCCGCGCACTCTCAAGGGATGTGCACGACCATCCCAGTGGTTAAAATCACCCACCACGCTGACCCGCTCCGCATTGGGAGCCCATACGGCAAACCCGATGCCGGCTATGCCGTCCACCACTCGCGGGTGTGCCCCAAGGAATCGATAGGCATGCCAGTGGCGTCCCTCGTTGAAAAGGTGCAGATCAAAATCGCTCACCTGCGGCAAGAAAGTGTAAGGATCGTGGACGATGTGCTCATGATGTCCCGCGTCCCGCCAAATGAAGCGATAGTGAGCAGGAAGCCCATCGGGATCACCGCGCCACTCGAAAATGTCGGTATTGGGAATGCGTTCCATCGGCAACATCCCCTCGGCGATGGTCACATCGATGCAGTTTGGGATGTTGGCCCTGACCACGATGCCATCGCCTTCTTGATGGCGACCGAGCACCTCGAACGGATCGTGGTGCTTCGCTTCTGCGATTCGTCGCAAGTCTTCTGTGAGGTTGGGAATGTTCATTCGTTGGATCTCTATTGTGTTTTCGCGCTGCTCCCTCTGCAGATGCCTCGAGAGCACAAGACAGCCCGCAAGCTCCTTATCCGCTCACCCATCAATGGTCATGGCAACAGCCCGCGCGCGGATTTGCCAACACGTCCTCTGGTCGGGAGAACTTGATCTATGGCGCAAGTTTCGTTGCGCCTGCGACCCAAATAGCGACGTTTTGCCCCGCCCACACAAAAGGTAAAGTCTCGCCTTCGATAGGTGTCAGCCACCTCTTGCAACCCGGCTGGCGACTCAACTGTCTTATGCGCGTCCTTTCTTGTTGTGACAAACCCACAAATGGTATTGAATTAACAGTATTTTATTCGGTATGATGATTTGCTGCAATCATTGCATCCGGCATGTTCCTGAGTTGCACCATTTAGGGAGTGGACTGAACGATAGGTTAAGCTAGCTTGCTCGTTCCTATCGCAAACGTCACAAGCTAAGAAGCTGTTCTAAAAATATCGCAAGCACCGGAGTCACAAGGCACACGGTGGCGACAAAATCGTCTGGAACGATTTCGAACAGCTGTAAGCTGGCCCTGAAGAGGTGAGCCCCAAGGAGGGGGCGAATAACAACCGGTGTGTACGTGGGGTTCATGAGCTTGTGAGCCGCCACGCCATACCGCTATGGCAAGCGCCGTAAATTTTGAAACAGTTCTAAGCAGGCAGGCGTTAGATTCGACGTCGAGGTGTCGAGGTCAGGGACCGCGGGCATGTTGGTTTGGCGCACTGCCATAGGCTAGGCCCACACCGGCTAATCTAGTTAGGTGCAAAAAGGACTGAAGCGGCGCGGCAGCGGAAAAAACATGAGGTCAGGCAGCAAACCTTCTTGAGCTGCCGATGACACCAACAACAAATCCTGTACCCTGTACCCCACCGGCAGCATGCGCCCGTGGGCGGCGAATCCCCACGATGAAATCAGAAAACCTGGAGTATGGTGCATGAAGATATACAACCTCTTCCCGCCGCTTGCCGGCAAGTTTGCCAATTGGACCCCCCACCTCGATCGGGCGGCCAAGATGGGGTTCGACTGGATCTTCGTGAATCCCATCCACAAGCCTGGCGGATCAGGAAGCCTTTATTCCGTGGCAGATTATTTTGAGCTCAATGATCGCTTCGTGGATCCGAAATCGAGCAAATCGCCCGAAGCGCAGATAAAAGAAGTCATCCGCAAGGCGGAGCGCCGGGGATTGCAACTGATAGTGGATCTGGTCATTAATCATTGCGCATCGGATTCACCTCTCGTTTCCGCGCACCCTGAATGGTTTCTGCATAACGAAGACAACAGCATCGCCCATCCCTTCTGTATCGAAAATGGCAAAAAAACGGTCTGGGGGGATCTTGCACGTTTCGATCACCGAAATAACAGCGATCCGAACGGCCTTTATCGATATTGCTTCAAAATCGTGGATTATCTGATCCGGTTAGGCTTCGAGGGATTTCGCTGCGATGCCGCCTACCAGATTCCAGGTAAGCTATGGCGACGCCTCATTGGGGAAACAAAAAACCAACACCCCGACGTGCTTTTTCTTGCCGAGACCCTCGGGTGCACCGCGGACCAAACCAAGAAAACCGCTGATGCCGGTTTTGACTATGTCTTTAACAGCTCCAAATGGTGGGACTTCTCCAAGCCCTGGCTGTTGGAGCAGTATGATCTCATCCGCGAGCGAGCGCCCTCCATCAGCTTTCCTGAGAGTCACGATACGGCGCGGCTTATGGAAGAGATGCACGGCAATGTAGAGGCGCTGAAGCAACGTTACTTATTTGCTGCGGTATTCTCGAGCGGAGTCATGATACCCATCGGCTTCGAGTTCGGCTTCCGTAAGCGCCTACATGTGGTGAAAACTCGACCAGAGGACTGGGAAGAAACGGACGTCGATTTGACCGACTTTATCGCCCGTGTCAATACCATGAAGTCGCGCTTCCGAATATTTCAAGAGGAGTGCCCCACACAGGTATTGCGCTACGATAATCCCGCCGTTTTGTTGATGTGGAAAGCTTCAGTAAAAACGTCCGAGGAAGCCCTGATCATTCTCAACAAGGATCCATGGAACCGACAGCATTTCCATGCGGAAAGCCTCGGGGGATTCATCCAAGGGGGCGCAGCACTGATGGATGTCTCTCCCGATGATCCCATGGACTACGTTCCCGTGCCTTTTTCCTATGAGCTACGCCCAGGCGAAGGCCGGGTAATGGTCACAACGCGAGAATAGGCTCACTGCCAAGCAGGTCGATGAGCAATAAGCCCGCCACATCGGAGCAACTCAGAACTGGTTTCGTTTAGGAAGTTCTATGTACATTGCGATGATTTCCCCGGAATGTGCTCCCGTAGCCAAGGTGGGCGGTTTAGCCGATGTTGTGTTCGGACTGAGCCGCGAGCTGGAAATCCGGGGGAACGAGGTTCACATCATACTCCCCAAGTATGACTGTATGCGTTATGACCACATCTGGGGCCTGAGCATCACTGTCACAGATCTGTGGGTTCCTTGGTACGGGACTAGTATCCATTGCACAGTGTGGTTTGGTTTCGTACATGGCCGAAAGTGCTACTTTATCGAGCCGCACTCAGAGGACAACTTCTTCAATCGCGGACATCTCTATGGATTTTCGGATGACACCGCCCGATTCTCTTTCTTCAGTAAGGCCGCCCTGGAATTTCTGCTGAAAGACAGTCGTCGTCCAGACATCATCCACTGTCACGATTGGCAAACGGGTCTCGTGCCGGTGCTTCTATATGAAATTTACCAGCATATCGGGATGCACAACCAACGGGTCTGTTACACCATTCATAATTTCAAGCACCAAGGCACTACCGCGGAATATATCCTGCGCGCCACGGGATTGATACGCCCGGAGCATTTCTTTCACTATGATCGACTGCGGGATAATTTCAATCCGTTCGCCCTTAACCTGATGAAAGGCGGCATTGTCTATTCGAACTTCGTCACCACCGTGTCGCAACAATATGCCCATGAAGCACGTTACACGGACCAAGGCTATGGTCTCGGACACACCTTGGAGGTCCACCAGGGTAAATTCGGCGGAGTGCTCAATGGCGTGGATTACGACGTTTGGAACCCGGAGATCGATCCCTTTATCCCGGTTCGGTACAGCGCCGCAGATCTCGATGCTAAATACGGCGACAAAGAAGCCCTTCGGGATCGATTATGGTTGCAGAAAGGTTTCAAACCGATCATCGCCTACATCGGCCGGCTGGATAGCCAGAAAGGTGTCCACCTTATCCGTGACGCTATTTTCCACGCGCTGCATTCCGGCGCCCAATTCGTTCTCCTCGGCTCCAGCCCCGACGAGGCCATCAGTCGAGAATTCTGGCACCTCAAGCACCATCTAAACGACAGCCCAGATTGCCATCTTGAGCTGGGGTTCAATGAGGAGCTTTCCCATCTCATCTATGCGGGCGCCGACATGATCGTGATGCCAAGCCTGTTCGAGCCCTGCGGCCTGACCCAAATGATCGCCTTGAAATACGCAACTGTGCCTATCGTGCGGGCCGTGGGAGGTCTGGTGGATACGGTCTTTGATCGCGACCACTCGTGGAAGCCTTTGGAAGAACGCAATGGTTATGTTTTTCATGAGGCGAGCCTGCCCGCGCTCGAAGCAGCCATGCATAGGGCGATCGGTCTTTGGTACGGTTACCCCGATGAATTCCGTAAGCTCATGATTCAAGGCATGCGCTACGATTATTCTTGGAACCGCCCAGGTCAAGACTACCTGAATATCTACAACTACATCCGGCCGAAGTAGGTTACTTTCATCCGCGGATCGAGAAGCTGTTTTAGAAATGTCGAGAGTGCCGGGCAATGCCGCTATGACAAGCGCACTCGTTTTCAAGACAGCTTATAGGAAGCGGTATGAGCTTGGAGATCTGGCGACCAACTGATGATATGCTCTGCCGCTGCCGAATAGAAAGCTGCGTAGGACACCCGCCATGGCCGAAATCTTCCATGCCTTAGCCCTGAACCTGCATCAACCCGAAAACAATCTAGCCACACTTTGGGCACAAAACCAAGCGGAAGCCCTGGAAATCTTACGCGCCCTCGATCGGCTCTCGAAGGTGCTCGCATCCCATGACGATCGCGCACAAGTTCATCTCGCCATCTCCGGCACGCTGTTAAACTCGTTGGCCAGTGCCGACTTCCAGGAGCTTGTCTCTGAGTATCTCGACTGTCACGGGTTCCTGCGGGCAATCCAAAACCGGCGGATTTTCGAGATCCTCGGTACCGCCTATTATCACCCCGTGCTTCCCATCATTCCGCCCATTGATTGGGATGAGCACCTTACCCGCTGGGTTAATCTCGCACGCTACCTATTTGGCCGCACGCGCTTTGAAGGATTTTGGCCACCGGAGATGGGTTTCTGCATGGAGCTCATTCCACATTTGAAGCGCCTAGGCTATCGCTACGCGCTAGTGGACAGCGAGCACGTCGAGCCACTGACGCCGATGAACCGAGCAGAGCTACGCTACCTTCCCCACATCGCCGAGTTTGGCGGCGATGAGATGGTGGTCATTGTGCGTGACCGAGAGCTTTCCAACGCCATCTTAGCAGACATGAGCTGTGATCAGTTCCAAGAGACGGTCCGCAAACAGACGAGCGAATGCTCAGCACCGGCAATGGTAACGCTGTGCGCCAACGGCGATAACGGTGAGCGGTTTCGAAGCGCCGATCCGCAGGTAAATTTCTGGAGCAGCTTTTACCTGCCACTGTTGGAAAGTAGCGACACCCGCTCTCCCCTGCGGGCAGTTTTTGTTCACGACTACCTGAATCGCTATGGTACTTACGGCCGCGTAAAGGTCGGACCCGGCGCCTGGAATACGCCCTGGCACGACGGCAAAGATTTCGTGCAGTGGACGGGATCGGCGGCACAGCGAGAGGCATTAACTCGCTTGGATCAGGTCAGCCAGGCATTCCACACCGCAAGGGCAAACGTGATCGGCATAAGGGCAGAGAGCGACGAGATTCGCCACCAGCTTGAGGAGGCCCTCCGGCGAATTTTGAGAGCAGAGACAAGCTGTCATTTTTTCTGGGGCGAAGCTTGGGTCCCGCGCTGCCACCGCGATCTGGATGAGGCCTGTGCCTGCTTGGAACGCGCTTGGAACGCGCTCCGCTGATATTTGCAAGTAAGTGACACTTAGAAGCTGTTTTAAAAATGTCGCGAGCGTCGACAGAGCAAGGCGCACGGCGGCGAGAAACCGGAGTGTACAAGGGAGTACATGAGGATTTTGAGCCGCCGCGCAACGCCGCTATGGCAAGCGCAGTAATTTTTAAAACAGCTTCTTAACCCTGCCACAGCGCACAACTGAGTGGCGGAAGCTCGAGCCGACCACCCGTGCAAGGGAGTCGGGCACTGGTCAGTCCTCCGGGCTCGAAGCGCTCATGGTCGGCAAGTTGCCGCCACTGAGTCACATCGATATCTTCCAACGAGAGATGGACCGTCTCATGGTGCGGATTAATGGCGAACAACAGCCGGTGCTGTCCCTTGCTGTAATCAGCATTGAACAAGACAGCCATGGCTGAACCCTGGGCGGCACCAAAGTAGCGGAAATAGTCATCCGAGGGGGGAGAATCCAGGCGAAACAGCCTGCCACTTTCCGATAGGCGGAATCGTATCCAGCGTCGAAAGTACTCGTGCGAGCCGGAGAATACGAGTAACCGATGATAATCGATGGCGTTCTCCTCCGGCGCGCGATAGCTGTTGTTTATGCCTCGCTTCGTACGCAGAGTATCTTGCCCGGCGGACAACATGGGTATACCTAACGAGCACATCAAGACCGCCAACATGAGGTGAGTACGCCGCCGATCGTTCGCAGTGGGGTGGTCGCCCCGATGATGAGGGTTTTCCGTGATCTTGTCGATCCAGCAGAGATCGTCGTGGGATTCCACGTAATTGACGCTCTGTGCCGGCCAGGCGCTCAAGTGCGCGAGGCTTCCGGCCATGAAATAGCGCAGTCCTGCCTGATTCCCCTGTCCCATGATGTAGTCGCGCAAAAACTCGCGATAGCCGTCGTTCCAGGAAGCGAAACCGCTCGATTTCAATGCCAAGGCAATATGACCCCTGAAGCTCCATGGCTCAGCGATGAGGATGACTGAGGGTTTGACACTCTTGAGCGCGGCCTCGATTTCCTTGAGCACCTTGACGCCGATTAGCTCGGCCAGATCGAAGCGAAATCCATCGATGTCGTAGGTCTCAATGAAATGAATGAGGCTGTCTATGATGAGCCGACGCCCCATTGGGGTATCACAGCGCAAATCATTGCCACAACCGCTCCAGTTGCTAAGGTTCCCGCTCTTATCGAGTTGGAAGTAATAATGCTTATCGATGAACAAGAGGTGGTTTGGGTCACCGCTGTGGTTGTAAACTACATCCATGATGACCGCTATTCCTTGGTGATGAAAAGCGGCCACTAAGGCTCGGAATTCCTCCACCTGTGAGCCAAGCTCCGGTACCATTGCATAGCTGCTTTCCGGAGAAAAAAAGTTCACAGACATGTAGCCCCAGTGATAGTCATCCCGGGAATCGCAGCCTCCGAACTGCTGGACCGGCAGCAACTCAACGGCGTTTACACCGAGGCTGCGCAGATAGGAACCCTGCGCCTCTACCCATCGCTGCAATCCGGTGAAACCGAGGCGCTCCTCGTCCTCCAAGGGTACGGGCGCATAGCGGATGAGATCGCGAACGTGCGCTTCTAGCACCACAAGATCGTGCCAGCAGGGCGGTTGGAACGACGGTTCGTCACGCTTCAGGCGCCGCCGATCCCAGATGATGCCTGGGCCACCCGGTCCCACGGTTGCCACAGCATAGGGATCGAGTATCCGGAACTCACCGTCAAAATGGCTAAAGGCATCCTGATCCAATGAATCCAAACGATAGTAGTAATACCAACCATGGAGGTTGGCGGGATAGCTTGCCTCCCAAACTCCGCTGTCGAGTCGGCTAAGCCGCTGTACCTTGGGCTCCGGACTATCCAAGTGTCTGAAAAAAAATACTCTGACGACCGCCGCCCGCGGTGCAAAGAGACGAAACACGGTGGTGTCTCCCCTCACGGAGGCACCAAGCCAACGATCGCTTCCTAGCCTTAATAGCGCCCCGCTCTCATCGAGCAGTTCTGCCTGCTCAACAAGCTCGGACAGCGATATTTTCTTGTCCACCTTAGCTCGCTGGCGTTCGTCCATCGACACCTTAGCCATTCGCGCTAACCTCCTGTCCACCTGCCTAAATGCATCCGTTGATCAGCCAGCAGTCGAGACATCCATCAGGCCGAGCACTTCACCCGGAGGCACCTCGAACAAACGCCCGGCATGACTTAACCAAACGGATCGATGGGCATCGTTTCGTACCTGCCCGGTACCCGACAAGCCCATGAGCGCCCTAGCCGCCGTCAAATAATCCAAGACATCGAGAGTCGTGGCATAATAAACATCCGGGTTCCCATGCAGCAAACGGCAGAACGCCTCCAAATAATCCCAATCTTTAAGTCGATCGGCACTCAGAAAACCATCAAACTCAAAGCTGTGTCCCCAGACATAGAGCAACGCCATCTCCCCGGCGTCATACCTCAGGAACCGTTCTCCCAGTTCCAAAGCTTGGTTGTGATGACAAGAGGTAGTTAGTGTCAGTGGCCGCTCTGGAAGCCCGAACCATCCCGTGGTGTGAGTCGTTCGGCCATAAGCAAGGTCGAGCGCTGACAAGCGACCCATGACGCGCTCGTCGTAATCTCCAAATGGGTAGGCGAAACCGCGCACGGGAGCGCCTACCAGGTCCTCAAGAGCCTTCTGATCGTCAACAACTTCTCGGTCGATTCCCTCATTTGAGAGGGTGGTCAGATCAAGATGATTCGCCCCGTGGGCCGCCACCTCGTGGCCTTGATAAAGTGCTTGAACCTCGCCCCTCGCGATATGGTGAGGTATCCCGAGTCTTCCTGAATTGAGATGAAAGGTTGCCCGAAGACCATACTCATTGAGCATCGCCACCAGCCGGCGATCGTGCTCGCTCCCGTCGTCGTAGCTCATGATCAGGGCTTTTCGCTTTCCTTTCGGAAAGCGCACAACGAAATTGGCTTCTGTCTTCATCGGACTACAGAACTCCCCATCAGTCCGTTACGAATCACCCTCGCAGCAATGGGCATAACCGTCCGAGCGGCCATCGCTGAATAGCGCTTAACCAGACCGCAGAGACAGGGCACAGGCATCTCTTAGCAACACGCCATTGTCGAGCAATCTGTCGAGCCAATAATTCATACGCTCCGCAAAATATTTATCCTCCCAATGGCTGAACAGGTGGGCATGCTCTCCAAGCGGTGACCGCCCCTCCTGGGGATGGATCTCAAGCAGGCACGAAAGGTGGTCAGCAGTCAGCTCCGTCATGGCCGCCCGCATCAGGGCACGCAGTCCCGAAATCCCGAAGATTCCAGCGAGGAGCTGCCGATCTTGATAGGGAAACGGAATACGAATGTGTTGAAGAAAGCTCAAGTGGTCTGAAACGCCAAATGCACTTAAGGTCGATAACGGATGGCCGTCGTGCAAGTGCAAATGCAGAGGCTTGCGCAGCCGGGCCAGGCGCTGCACCAGCTCAACGACTGCCGCCTTTGCCGAGGCTACCGCCGCCTGCACCGCTGCGATGCGATCCATGAGCTCTGGACTATCGGGACGCAAGGCGCAAACGTCATCGCCCTGCTGCTGTGCTGCATACGTTTGCCGGCAACAATGGATGGCAACGTGGGATACATCAATGGCGGCACAGACGTGCTCTAGCGCGGCGGTTTGCTCAAAGAGTGTGGCAAAAAACTCCAGTGGGAGCCCCGCGGCATACTCCACAAACAACAACGGCGCCTTCGTGATCCCTTGAAGCCGTCGCTCCACCTCCTCGAAAGCCAATACCGTTGCCTGTGGCTGGGTCTCAAAGACTTTCTGATCGTGCACCAAGATGCCATAGAGCTCTCCGGCAGCGCAGATCGCATAGTCACAAATAACGCTTTGGCCGGCGTCGCTCAAGAGATCGACGTCACGCGGCAGATGGGCCGTAGAGGCTTGCCCATCTGGCCTGTAGGCCATCAGCATCGCCAAGTGTTCCGGGCTGTCCGGGTAGAGCTCGCCTCCCAAGCCTGCTTCAGCAAGGCGCGCCTGTGCCAACCGCAGCAACGCCTCGTCACCACAAATCGGCGGTTGAATCGAAAGCATGGCAAGGAGCTTGGGAGAATTCATGGAAAATGCCTGGGACGATTAGGGATCATCTACAGCGGGTACCTTTTTCTACGAAAGGCCCTGCTGAGGACGGCTCTGAACCAGGTAGACTGTGTTGTTCGCAATAACCCCCTCAACGTCCTGGGGCGAGCCAAAGCGGGCTTCCAGAAATGCGGCGATGTCAATAAGGCGAGCGCCGAGCTGCTCGGCGTTTGCCGCATCGACTGACCACGGTACCAAAGTGTAATCGATTCGCTCCGTCGTCGGTATCTGAGGGCCCGGACGCAAAGCGAAGCTGAAACTGGCGAGTCGCGTAAGCCGCGCCTGCCCCTTCTTGCGATCGCAAAGCAAACGATAAGGACTCCCCGACTGCACCGCCGACGCCAGTGTCTCGCCGAGCCCAACCGCCAACTCCACAGCAGCTTGCTCGCGACTGCCGGTAATGGGATCGGCGGTGTGCATGATGAAGGACAGCTCCGGGTGCACCATCTCTTGAACCAACACCGCCATACGCACCTGTTCGTGGGCAATGCCGCAGGCCATGCGGCTTAACGCCGCGCGCCACGTCCATAATGATGCCCAGACCGACCGCACCGCTTCGGCAAGCCCTTCCCGGCTAACGCCGATCACTGAGTCGTAAAGCCCCGCACCGGCAAAATCCTTTAGATCCTCGCCGTTGGCGCTAGAGCGCACCGCCAGCCGCCGATCTTGGGCAAAAAGCTCTCCGAGCTCAGAGAACAGATGATCCGGTATCGGTACCGTTCTCAGCAGTGCCCGTAATTCCCCGAGACGTTGTTCTTGCTCTTCGGACGAAGCCCTTTCCAAGGCCTGCTGAAGCCGCTGATATCGCGCCTCCAATGCAGGATTCAAGGACAAGCAACCCTCCATCACGCCAAAGGGCAGTACCCGCCCGCTGGGCGCCCGAAACAAGCCGCTTTCTTCGGCCAGGGCCAGTAACCGGCCCGCGGCGGCGGCCTTTGCGCCACAAGTCGAGGTTTCGGCGACCGGCAAAGGAAGCGACTGAAGCTCGGTGGCGAGAGTGGTCGCCAGTAGCGCAGGCGGAGCGACGGGCAACCGCTCGGCCGGGTGGGAATTATCCTCGGCTCGCTCTAACAAGAGTTGCTCGGCCGCGACGCTAAGCTTCACCCAACTGTTGACCAGCGTCTGGAATTGCTCCAGCTGATCGCGCGCATCGGCAGTTACAAAGGGCACGCGGGCCTGACGTGCGCGCACACCCAAATGGGAAAGATGGGGAATGGGATGGGCAAGCAAAATACCCCTCACATGGCGCGGGATTTCCTCGTCTCCGTCCGCACGCCCCAGCAGTACGATCAGTGGCGCGGACGGTGAAGCCAAGGCTGCCAGCTCATCCGTGCGCACCAGCCGCCCGTAAGCCTCCCCGGCAACCAGCGTCTCCCACGGCGGTAGACCAAGGGCCGTTCGTAGCGCCGTCCGCGCCATGTCCACGAGCTTGGAGAGCTGAAATACAATGTTGCCGCGAATATCCCCTTCGCAAAATACCTCGATGGCGTGTTGGGGAACCCCCAGCGCCGTGCCAAGTAAGCTCACCCGATCGGCAAACAACCCAACCACTTTGTCGCTGTAGCCCTCTCCTAAGCGCTGCGCCCGTTCCAAGGTCGCCAATAGCCGCCGAAGCTGAAAATCACTGCTCGGATCGAAGGCCTCTGACCACCGCGCCAGTTCCGACTCGATGACGGCACACTCCTGCGCTTCTATCTGGCTCAATCGAACATTGGCGACGAGATAACGCAGAGCACTGAGCACATCTTGCCAATAATCGGTTATCGCGAGCGGCTCCAGCTCATTGGCGAGCTCACTGGTTAACACAAAGGCGTAATCTTCAAGACCAATGTCGGCGAGATGCAGGCGCTGCCTTGCGACACCCGTCACCGCATCCCGGTACTTAACCAGAGCTTGGCGCAGCTCAGTGAGCATCCCTAAGAGTACCCCACAATCCTCCAGGTTTCGTCCCGCAGCCGCTTTCCGATCGAGAAACGCACGGGCACGCTCGGCATCAGCCGTGCTGAGCGACGGTTGCAGCTCGAGCACCCGCTGTTCCATGCCGGTGGCGTTGAAAAACTCGCTGAGCTCTTGGTGAAAGATCTCGAACTGATTGACGAAATCAGGCGAGTAATCGCTGCCGGGCAGGGTGATCCTTGCCAGAATTTCCTCCGAAGTCTTGAGGTCCTCGGGGCCTGCGCAGCGATGCAGCTTGTTTTGCAAGCGGTGCTTGATCTCGTGCTTTAGCTCCTTCGGGATATCATTGCGGTGGGCGATGTCGCGGATACGAGTCAGCGGTTCGCGCCGGAAAAATTGATCGCTATGAGAGGGCAGCCAAGGCAGAATTTTACGCACAATCCAGGCATTATCCTGGGACTCCAGAGCGTCCAGCGCCTTTTCGATGGCGAGCGCCGCGCGGGCATGGTGATTGGGACGAAAGTGTCGCCCATCCTCCGCACAGGAAACCTCCGCGGTTCCCAGGAAGCGCAGATACGCCGCGATGGTGGCAAGCTCGCCTAAGGAAAGCGGCGAGTCTTCTCGTGTCAGGCGCTCGCCCACCCAAACCAGCCGCTCCCGCCAACTGGCGTGTCTCCGGTGAGCCGCGACTAACTCGGCGATGAACGGATCGCTGATGGCCTCGGGGTCGAGCGTGGTGCGGCTCGCAACCGCTTCCTCGGTACCGCCAGCCGGTTGCTCGGGCGGCGAAACCGGCTTTTCTCCAGTCACTGGTCGACGTTTTTCGGGGCGCCGTTTCTCACCGGCCCGCCCGAGCAGCGGGCGCAGCCGCTGCTCCGCTTGCAACAACAAATCGCGAGGCTCCGGCCACTGCTCAAGAATGAGAGCCCCGCTGAAGCGCCGCCTGCGCAAACGTTTGATGAATGCGCGGATCCCGCCATCGTTGTCGCCCGCCGGACCGCTGAAAACAGTCAGGTGACTATCGGCATCGCCATAGTTCTCATGCACGTGGGCGTGAATGATCGGCACTTCGGGAGCCAGTTCATCGATATAGCGGATATAGTCGTTGCGTGTTGGCGCACAAAGGTTCGCATGGCCTAGATCCAGGCAAAATCCCACGTGCGCCGCACCACCATTGAGATGGCGCAGTGCGGCAAACGTTCGGTTGATGTCGTCAGGAGTGGTGTGCGGTGTGTTCTCGATACTGATGCTCACACCAAGCGCGGCAGTGCGGCGAATGACCGGTTGCAATGCGTGCACATAGCCTTGTGCTCCCTCGTCCATGTACAGATGCAGATTAACGATATCAGCGCCGATAGAACGGGCGAATTCGAGGCTTTCCAGCAGTAGATTATTCCCGTCTGGCCAGAGCGGATTGGCTTGCCAGGGGGCGTGGACGCTGTAACGGATGTCCCGCGCTTCACCGAGTTGCCGGATCTCGTCGCGCATCGGGTCATCCATATCGCCGCTATCCCAGCCCGAAACACTGCCGTCCTCATAGACTTTCTTATCCACGAACCACTCAAATGCATCGAACCCATGAGCGAGCGCGAATTCGAAGGGTTCCAGTGGGGTCGTGGCAGAAAAGGCTGTTTGGTTACCAATGCGAATGCGCCGAGTCATAGGAGCTATCCAAGCTATGCGGGAGTGACAAATGTTGCCGGCGATTGTACCTCCAACCCACCGCGGCCACGACCATCCGCCGGCAGCTTCCCGTTACCCAAGGGTCCTTATAGCCCCACCTGGGGACGTGTTTGCACCACGTACAACTCCCCCTGCTGCACGGCGCCTTCAATATCTTGCGCTGACCCCAGGGTTTGTTCTATTTCGCTTCCAAGGCGGGCGATCTTCGCCAGCAGATCCTGGCGAAACCCACGATCGCAAACCAGCGGCTCGTCGCAGTAGTCTACCAAGCGCTGGCATGGCGCCTGCGCCAAAAAGCTATCGTAGAGCCCGGCGCCGGCAAACCCCTCGAGATCTTCGCCGTTCGAGTCAGAGCGAAAGATGACTCCCTGGCCATCCAGAGCAATGCTCTTGCTCGGGTATGATACGGGGGATAGCGCCAAGCTGTCTTTGCGACAGATAAAACCCAACGCCCGTCCAGGATAATTTCCCACCAGCGTCTCGCCCATGCCGACGACCACCTCGGCGAACAGCTCGTCGGTGGCGCCTGTTAACGGATTTACCGTATGGATCACGAAGGCATACTGCGCCTGCACGACTTGTTGAATCAATACCGCAAGCATCAAATCCTCGTGGGCAATCTTGAGCGTCGTGCGCGAATAATAAGCGCGCTCGTTCCACTTTGATGCCCACACTCGACACAATGCTCGCCACACAGAGGTCCATTCGTTGTCCGGCAAACCTGCTTGCCTCCATACTTCGCCGAGAGCATCCCGAAACGCCGCCGGCGCCTCGAGCGCGAGCAGAGCCTCCCTTAACTGCGCTAACACGCGCTGCGGATCGCGCTCCAACTCGCCCAGCAGCTGCTCATAGCGCTTCGCCAGCGGCGAGTTCTGCCGACACTGCAGGATTTCCTCAAAGACCCCAAAGGGCACAGCGATAGAAGTGGGAAATCGGATCCAGCTCGATAGCCGGCCCTGCAAATCCACCAGGTGGCTAGATTTGCCCCCGACCAATTCGTCGCGGAATGACGCCGACCCGATCGCCCAGGTAGAGAATGGCCGCCGTCGCACCTCGACTGCGGGCCGTCCGCGCGGCGCCACATCACCGGGCGCGGCCTCTTGCGCTTCCTCAAAGGTAACGTCTCCCCCGGCGTTCACGGCAAAACGCAAGCGATGATGCTCTAGCGCCTTTAGCTGCTCATAGGTGACCTCATCGAAGCAAGTCGCGAACAGTACATGGGCGTTTCGTGCTCGCACCGCCACGTGGGACACTAAGTCAGGGGTATCACGGGTGATCACGGAGGTAACCCCGTCCGGGATTTCTTCGTCGCCCGCCACGCGATCGCTGACTAACACGGTCGGCTCCGGGTAACGCTGCCCCTGAGCGTTCAGCAGGCTATTGAGGACACATACCCGACCCGCCGCCAAGGAGGCGGGACTGATGATCTGCCATCCTCCCGTGCCGCAGCGGGCTCGCAGCACGGGATCCAACCGCCGCAGTAGCGCCGACAACACGAACGGCAGATTGCCACGAATAATCTCCTCACTGAAAACCGCAATGGTCCATTGAGCGACACCGAGCGCCTCTCCCAAAAACTCGGCCTGTGGCTGCAGACGACGATAAAGTGCATCGCTCCAATCACCGGTAACACGGGCAGCCCGGTCGGTGACACTCTTGACCTGCAGAGCCCAATCAACATCCCGCTCCCGCGCCCTGGCAAGGCCACCGAGCTGGCGAGCCACGAAAGCAAACTCTGTCTCGCCGAACGACAGGCCCATATTGTGCGCTGTCGTCGCCGCGAGCGAGGTCAGGGCCTGCACATCGACATCGCGTAAGGCCTGACGTTCAATGGCAGCGCGTAGCGCCTGCTCAAGTGCCAGATCGAGATAAAGCATGTCCCGCAAGACCCGCGGCTCATCGGTGGCATCGATACGGCGGGCAAGCAACTGACGGGTCTCGGTTAGGAGCTCCGCCCACCCCGGCAAAGCGCTGCTATCGGTAACACCCGCCCGCAATCGATTCAGCAGTTCTCTCGTGCGCTCGTCCAACCTCGCTTCCGCAGCGGCGATGGCAGATTCCATGTCGGTCCCCGAGTGCACCGAGCGCAGTAACCGCAGGAAACCCTGAAAATCACCTACCAAGCCTTGCTTCTTCTCGGCGTAGAACTGAGGGTCAGTTTTTATGGGACGTTCGAAGCTTGCCAGACGCTCCCGGCTCACACCACCGCGCTCCAGGGTGCGGTAAAAAGCATCCAGCGCACCGTCAGCCTGAAGAAAGGCAAGGTAGGCCTCGCAAATAACCACGTCGTCGGGGGTGGTATTGTTGTGCAGCTTCTGATGCCACTCTTCCAGAAAGGTACCGTGCACTTCCTTGATATGGTGGCTATGCATGATGTTGAGGATCTCATCCCTGACCCGCTGTCCTTCCCCACCAGGACCAAGGGTGGTCAACATCAGCCGCACAGCGGGCCGACTCGTTGGATAATCTTTGTAGATACTCGCCAGGCGCAAGGTCAAGCGATCCTGGGCGTGCGCGAGCTCACGGGGTTGGGTGTTGTACCGGCGCTGCCAGTCCAGCTGACGAATGGCCGAATAGCGCAGCCACGTATAGATCAGCGCCAGTGCCTCGTCATTCTCCTCCGCCCCCTCCAGCACCTCGTAGCACAGATTGAAACGGTGCATGAGGGTCCAAGACTGTCGCCCCGTCTCGGCGCCGATGATCCGCTGTGCGAGCTGTTCCAAATTCCCCGCCGCAAGGATCTTCTTGCCGGCTGAGACCACGCGCAACCGCAGCTCCATGTCACCCCTATCCGCCTTAATCCAGCGCTCCTGCGAAGAGGCATAAAGCACGAACTGTATGGCGGGGGGCACATTCGCCTTGGCGAAGCTCATTTCCAGCCAACGCAGCCTATCTTGATCGCGAAACGGCGTCTGCAGCGCCTTATTCTGAAAATCTCGACTTCCTGGAGGCCATATTGTCTTCGGCGGCATCTGCCAGCCATCGTCAGAGCCCCCGACAATACCCCAGTGCAGCCACACGGGCGCATCGACATCGGTCACGAAAACCATCTCCGTTCCGGTGTCGCTCTTCAGCGTTGCCGCCGCCAAGCTCTCGCCTGTGTCAAGGTGGAATGTTTGCCGACCCCAATCCGCGCCCCTGATCCGTCCCTCGATCGCTTCCACGGGGCTTGGGGCTTGCTTTTCGGCAGGAAGGGTGAGGCAAAAATCATCCTTACCATCCTTTATCCAACGCCGTTCTTCCGGCAGGTATAACACGAACGGTAAAGCGTTCCAGCTCAGCGGCCGGTCGAGCCGCACCGCCAGTGTCGCCCGACCCGGTGCACTCGGCTCTAGCGGGCTTTGCACCGCATGATGGTCAACAGCGACGGTCTGCGGCGGCCAAACCGAAGGAGGTGGCAGATGCCAGTTGCG
Organism: Gammaproteobacteria bacterium; assembly: GCA_049282355.1. Classification (GTDB taxonomy): domain Bacteria; phylum Pseudomonadota; class Gammaproteobacteria; order HK1; family HK1; genus JAGTVB01. The sequence goes on from JBAPTW010000152.1 coordinate 52,498, forward strand.
ATCCCGGTGACGCCGCAAGCCCCAATGCAAGCAGCACGGCTTATCCGTTTCTATGTCAAAAATTAGGGTTAAATGCCGATCCGAGCACTGCTTGGTCACTCGAATAGCGATCTCACCGGCCCGGTAAGTTTTCTCAACCCATTCTTCATTATTCATTTTGATACCGCCTGGGAACCTCAGGCAAAGCAACTAGGTATACCTCCAATGGCTTTAGGGATACCCCCTTGACAGGGCCATTAGCGTAGGATAATTTGTTCTTGTTGCAGTGCAGCATTCAAACACAGACCATTGCGGAGCCCGGACATGCCTGAGAAAGCCCAATCCTTTAACCCGTTTGATATGAGCAAAGTACTCTCCGAATTCGACCCAAGCAAGATGATGAACCAGGTCACAAAGGCCTTTTCCGATTATAAAGTACCCGGATTAGATATGAGCGCGGTCATCGAACATCAGCGCAAGAACATCGAGGCGTTAACCACCGCGAATCGACAAGCCCTTGAGGGGCTGCAAGCAATCGCCATGCGCCAAAGCGAAATCCTACGCCAAACCATGGACGAAGCGGTAGCAGCGTTGAAAGATCTCTCCTCTTCCGAAGGCCCAACCGAGGCAGCCTCGAAGCAGGCTCAACTCTTGGGGAAAGCCCTCGAAAAGGCGCTGACCAATATGCGCGAGCTGGCCGAAATGGCGACCAAATCCAATACCGAAGCATTTGAAGTCGTCAAGACTCGCATGACAGAAAGCGTCGAGGAGATCAAGCAACTCGCCAGAAAGATGCCCGGTCAACAGAAAGCCTAAGATCTCGCTTCTCAGCGGGTAAATTGATTTGGGGCCAGGCTAATTCACTGGCCCCTTTTTCGTGCCGGGAAGTTGCCGGCAGACCAAGTGCAGTAGTTTTTAAAACAGCTTCTAAGCGCCGCGGTGCTGTTTGATGTATCGTATAAGACCGTTGGTCGAGGCATCGTGACCGCTGACCGGCCCTGCGCTCTGCAGCTCGGGAAGAATAACCGCCGCCATCTCCTTGCCGAGCTCGACGCCCCACTGATCGAAGGGATTAATCCCCCAACACACGCTCTGTACAAACACCTTATGTTCATAGAGCGCAATCAAGGCACCTAGCACGCGAGGCGTCAATCGTTCGTAAACCAGCGTATTGGTCGGCTGATTTCCGGGGAGTACCCGATGAGGGAAATGCGCCTCCAGGCTCTCTCCTGAGAATCCGGCCGCAGCGGCCGCCGCCCTGGCGGCATCCTCTGGCCTGCCGCGCATCAGCGCCTCCGCCTGAGCGAGGGCATTGGAGAGCATCGCCTCCTCATGACCGGGCATTGGATACTGGCTGCGCATCGGTACAATGAAGTCCGCGGGGACAAGAACCGTGCCCTGATGCATGAGCTGATAAAAAGCATGCTGACCGTTGTTACCGGGGCCACCCCAAATGATGGCACCGGTGGGATAGTCCAGCGGTTCGCCGGCTCGCGACACGCGCTTGCCATTGCTCTCCATCTCCAGCTGCTGCAAGTAGTCGGGAAAATCGCGTAAGGCGTAATCATAGGGCAACACCACTTGGGTTTGCGCCAGGAAAAAGTCCCGATACCAAATTCCAAGAAGGCCGAGCAACACCGGCATATTTTGCGACCAGGGCGCACTGCGGAAGTGTTGATCCATGTCGTGACCGCCGGCGAGCAACTCTTCGAATCGATCCATGCCAATCAGCGTCGCGATGGAAAGCCCGATCGCCGACCAGAGAGAGTAACGCCCGCCCACCCAATCCCAGAACTCAAATACGTTGCCTGGATCGATGCCAAACTCAGAGGTTCTATCGGGCCGCGTCGAGACAGCGGCAAAGTGCTTGGCGACTGCCTGCTCACCCGCTTTGGCCACCAACCAGTCACGCGCGCTGCGCGCATTGGTGAGTGTTTCCTGAGTCGTGAACGTCTTGGAGGCGACAATAAAAAGCGTCGTCTGCGGGTCCAGCTCGTTGAGCACCCCGGTCAGTTGTGTCGAATCGAGATTGGAGACGAAATATCCCTTCATACCCCCTTGCGCATACGGTGAGAGTGCTCGGCAGACCATCGCCGGACCCAGATCGGACCCGCCAATGCCGATGTTGACGATGGCCCGCACGGGCTTGCCGGTATAACCCACCCACGCGCCTTGCGTTACCGAATCCGCAAACCGGCGCATGCGAGCGAGCACATCCCGTACCTCTGGCATGACGTCGTAGTTGACCGAGGGAAAGGAACCCGGCGAACGGTAACGAAGTGCCACATGCAATGCCGCCCGGTCCTCGGTATTGTTTACTTTCTCGCCAGCAAACAGACGCTCAACCCACTGTGCGAGTTGTGCTTCTTCAGCCAAAGCAAGCAGCGCCGTGAGGGTGTCATCGATTATGCGGTTCTTGGAGAAATCCAGGAACAAACCACAAGCCTCCACCGAAAAGCGATCAAAGCGTCCGGGATCGTCCGCGAACAAGTCGCGCATATGGACCGACGCCATCTGCTGGTGGTGCGCTCTCAGCGTATCCCATGCGGTTAACTGGCTTGCGAGTCGTGTCCTCACCTCAATTCCCCCCTCATGGTGGTGTTATTAACTTTTGTTTTGCTCGGCTATGGCAATTGATAAAACAGCCTCCTAGCCCACCTCACGGCCATAGAGCCGCACCGCGCGACGCATCCGCGAGGCCAAGTCCGCCGGTATCTCTTGCCAGCTAAAGCGCCATCGCCAATTTCCCTCATCCACTCCGGGAGTGTTCATCCGCCCGCCTGCGTCCAGACCGAGCACATCCTGCATCGGCACAATAGCGAGCTTTGCCACGGACATGAGCGCGGTGCGAATCATTGACCACGGCATGTCGGCAGCCGCATCTCCGAGATAGTCGAGTACATAGCTTCGCTCTTCCTCCGCGAGCTCCTGATACCACCCAAGTGTGGTGTTATTGTCGTGGGTGCCGGTGTACACCACACTATTCGGAATATGGTTATGGGGCAGATACGGGTTGTCGTGGTTTCCGTCAAAAGCGAATTGCAGCACCCTCATCCCCGGAAACTTGAACTGATCTCGCAGGGCTGTGACTTCCGGTGTTATGATTCCAAGGTCTTCTGCCACAAGGCGCAGCGGATCGAAAGCTTGCTGTAGGGTGCTGAACAGCTCCAGCCCCGGTGCTTTCACCCATTGACCTTTAAGTGCTGTGTCCTCTGTACCGCAGATCTCCCAGTGCGCCTCAAAACCTCGGAAGTGATCGATGCGCACCAGATCAAACAGCATCAAATGATTTTTCACCCGCTCGCGCCACCACCAGTAATCGTCTTGCCGCATCCGGTCCCAATCGTACAACGGGTTGCCCCAGCGCTGGCCGGTAGCGGAGAAGTAATCGGGCGGTACGCCCGCAACGACCAACGGCCGCCCGACATCGTTGAGTCGAAAATAATGGCGACGGGCCCACACGGCGGTGCTATTCTCGGCCACGAAAATGGGCATATCGCCAAACAGCAAAATCCCACGGTCATTGGCATAACGTTTCAGCGCGCGCCATTGCCGAAAGAACACAAACTGTTCAAAGCGCTGCTGTTCCATCGCATCGGCCAGCCGGGCGCGCGCATCCTCCAGTGCCCGCGGCTCCCGGTCCCGTAATGACGCCGCCCAGTCCCACCAGGGAGCGCCGCCATATTCTTCTCGAAGCGCCTGAAACAGCGCATAGTTCTCCAGCCAATAAGCAGACTTAGCCTTGAACTGCTCATAAGCTATGCGGTCGGCTGCACTGGCCCTCGTCAGAAAGCCGAAGCACCCTTGGGCAAGCCGCGAGCACCTATAAACACACGCTTCCGCCGCTGCCTTTCGCGCCTCGGGCTCGTCGTCTTTATCAAGCCATCCTTCGGACTCGAGCAGCTCAAGGCTAATCAGCCGATCATTGCCCGCATGAATGGATTGGCAAGCATAGGGAGAGAGATTTCCATGGGTAGGGTTGACCGGGAGCATTTGCCACACGGTACAGCCGCTAGCGGCAAGAAAGTCGACGAACTGATACGCGCTCGGCCCTAAATCACCATTATCGAGGCGTCCTGGAAGTGAGGTGGGATGTAGCAGGACCCCGGCCCGGCGCCGATCGAGCACCGGCGAAGGTGCTCGGCTCGCAACTCTCGAGCTACCCATCGCCGCAACTCCCGGCACTGCACCCGAGACAGCGAAATTCGCTAAACCCAAGCAGCCGCCCGACGTTAAGGCCGGTATCCTTGGGCGATATGGGATCAGGCATGATGGAAACTTGGCCTATTTTTGCTTATTGGTAGAGGCTTACGTGGCCGGCCACGTAAGCCTCAGAGAAACGCCATCCCTTCACCCACCGACTATGCTGGCTAAGGGAAAGTGACTACGCGGAGTTCCTTTAGTCGGCGCCTCGCAGCCTCCAAACGTCGTGCGACAATACTCTCTTGCCCATGACTGCCGCGTTGGACGCGGCTACCGAAACTGATGGATCGTTTGCCCCAACATCTCGGGCGTAACCAACACCACGCCTCTTTCCGTAACATAAAATCGCCGATTGTCCTCCTCTGGATCCTCGCCGATAACAGTTCCCTCGGGGATAACACAGCCCTTGTCAATCACCGCTTTCGAGATGCGGCAATTTCGCCCAATGTCGACCTCGGGAAGCACGACGCTATCCGCCAACCAGGAGTAAGAATTGACTTTCACATCGGAAAACAACAACGATCGACGTAATGACGCGCCGGAGATGATACACCCGCCGGAGACCATGGAATCCACCGCCATACCTCGGCGCCCTTCGTCATCGAAGATAAATTTGGCCGGCGGCAATTGTTCTTGGTAAGTCCAAATCGGCCATTCGCGATCATAGAGGTTCAAGGGGGGGGTAATCCCGATGAGCTCCATATTCGCAAGCCAGAAGGCGTCTACTGTGCCGACATCGCGCCAGTAAGGCTGTTTCCCTGCTTGCACATCCGTAAACGGATAGGCAACCACCCGATGATCGCGGATTCCCGACGGAATCAGATCCTTGCCGAAATCATGGCTCGATGTAGGCGAGTCGGCATCCTTGATCACCTGCTCATAGAGGAACTCCACGTTAAACACGTAGATCCCCATGGAAGCGAGCGCCACATCGGTACGTCCCGGCACCGGCTTTGGATCGGCGGGCTTTTCTTGAAACGCGATGATATTGTCGTCCTTGTCGACCGTCATGACCCCAAAACCCTGGGCTTCGTCGAGCGGCACATTCTGACATGCCACAGTCAAATCCGCACCCGTTTCCACATGGTGCGCGAGCATCGGTCCGTAATCCATCTTGTAGACATGGTCACCCGCCAACACCAACACATACCGCGGGTTTTGCAGCCTTATCAGGTCCAGATTCTGGTACACCGCATCACTGGTTCCGGCATACCAGGATGTCTCAACCCGTTGCGAGGCAGGGAATACCTCCACGAACTCACCAAACTCGCCACGAAGGAAGCCCCATCCTTTATGGATGTGGCGGATGAGCGAATGTGACTTGTATTGAGTCAATACCCCAATCCGGCGAATGCCGGAGTTGATGCAATTGGACAACGGGAAATCGATGATCCGGAACTTTCCCCCAAAAGGGACCGCCGGCTTGGCGCGCCACATGGTGAGGTGTTTAAGCCGCTCACCCCGGCCACCAGCAAGGATCAGTGCCACGGTATCCCGAGTAAGGCGGCTGACAAAGCGTGGCGTTCGTGGAGCAGTGGATTGGGGAATAGTTTCGTCGGTAATCATCGGCTCGGCACCTATTATGATAATGGTCTCCGCCGCACGCGCACCCCGATATTACGCTTCCCAAGCTTCACCTTGCGAGTGTAGCTCAGATCTAGCGCGTCAATGTTAACACATGCCCATAGGGACTCAACGCGTGCCTCGGAAGTTGCCTCGCCCCGCCTTCATCTTCGTGTCGCGGCGGCGGCTCGGCGGTCTTAATCGTTCACCATCGCTCATCTGGACAGTGATGGGCAACGATTGATTGGTTCAACAACGGCCCAGCTCAGAGGCTAGGCTAAAAGCGAGTATGACTGCCAGCACTGGCGGCATTCCTCAACATAGCCTCCCAAGCAGCGGCTCAGCCACTTACAAACTTTTTGTTTCCGGAAGACAGGGCGAAGCTCTGAATAACGTTTCTAGACTTTGTCTAAGAAGTCTCTTTATACTCCGCATCATGGGTATATCAGCAGACGCCACCCCCCCTCGCCTGGATTCCACACAGGCCATCATTTTGCTCCGACAGCATGAAATTACCCCGACGCCGCAGCGCGTCGCCATTGCCCGCATCCTCCTCGCGCGTGCACAACATCTATCGGCCGACCAGCTACGCGAAGCGGTAAATCGAAGTGAACCTCGAGTGTCCAAAGCTACGGTCTATAATACCCTCGGGCTTTTCCTGCGCAAAGGATTGGTTCGTGCGGTCGTTGTCGACCCGACTAAAATTTTCTATGACTCGAATACTCGCTTTCACCATCACTTCTACGACCTCAAGAGCGGTACTCTGACCGACATCGAAGAAACCGAGATCGGTATGCCCGCGCTGCCCAACCTTCCAAACGAAAGCATCGTCGAGTCCGTTGAGATTATTGTGCGCTTGCGAAACCGATCCACGCCGTAGCCGACCAGCAGGCGGGAATGTAGCAAGTCGAGAATGCCGATCGGGCTCCAACTGGCTCGGCCTCCTACGAAAAGGTATACTGCAGGCGGGTGTCGGGGGAAAATCAAGCGTCACCAATCGCGATTGCCGACATTGATAACCTGTTCGGCTAGCCCGCCCCTCATGCTCTTTATAAGACGCGAATAAGTTTAAAGAAAGTGAAGAAGAGGGAAAATCATGAGAGTTCGCAGCTCTGTCTGCGTCGTCGCCCTGCTGCTCAGTAGCGGGCTCACGCTGGCTAATCCGCTCACCGGCGACGTCTATGCAGGAAAGATCAAGTCACAGCCGTGCGTAGGCTGTCACGGCATTCCAGGATATTTCAACGCTTATCCGAGCTATCACGTTCCGAAGGTAGGGGGTCAGCATCCAGAGTACATTGTCGCTGCACTCAAGGCCTACCAGTCCAAGCAACGTGCCCACGCCACCATGCAGGCTCAGGCAGCAACGCTAACCGAGCAAGACATGGCGGATATCGCAGCCTTTTTTGCAGGCGAGCAAAAAAAATAACCCCGCACCCGCGGCGAACATCAGGCTAGGGAGTTACCTTATGACGCGATTGGTATTGTTATTCATCACCTCTATCATGGTGCTCATGAGCACGCCAATAATGGCGGCGGGTGATCCTGTGGCTGGGCAGGAGAAATCGGCACCGTGCCAGGCTTGCCATGGGCCGGATGGCAACAGCACCGACCCGCAATTTCCCAGACTAGCGGGTCAATACGCGAACTATCTCGTGCGGGCGCTGGAAGAGTACCAGACCGGCATTCGCAAAAATCCGATTATGGCAGGCTTCGCCGCGACCCTGACCGCTCAAGACCGCCAGGATCTGGCGGCCTTTTATTCAGGTCAGCCCAATGGACTCTATGTTATCGGGCATGGACCGTAGACGGACCCAGGTTTGACTTTAACCGCATGGCTATGCCGTTGCCTCCACGGTGACCTCTGGCGCCTAGCCTAGAGGTGGAAGCTATAGGGATTTCAAGGCGCCGCTCTACAAAGATGTTGCCCGAGAGCGGCGTGGAAATCTATTCGCGTAGCGTACCGTGAGTACCGTCACAATAAGGTTGATCGGCTGTATGCTTACAGCCGCACAACCAAACCGTTTTCGCCTCCGTCACGGAAAACTCCACCGGGGTGAACTCGGTCCCTTTGTGAGAGCCGTCGCAAAAGGGCTGATTGCCCGATCGACCGCACCGGCACCACCAGTAACGGCCAGGTTCAAGGTCGATTGCAAAGGGCGAGCGTTGCGCAATTACCGGTTCGGCCATTCTTTCCCTCCACATTCAGGGATTTTGTCTTTTCGGGGCCAAGGCCGCCCCCCGCATCAGAAGCTGTTTTAAAAATGTCGCGAGAGCCGGGAGACGCAGGCGCACGGCGGCGAGCAACCGGAGTGTACATGGGAGTACATGAGGATTGCGAGCCAGCGCGCAACGCAGCTCAGGCAAGCGCAGTAGTTTTTAAAACAGCTTCTCAGGCGTTGAATCCTGCCTCATCATAAAGGCGCTTGGCTTGCTCCGGATCCCGTTCAACTCCGCGGCCCTGCTCGTACATGATAGCAAGTGTCGTCATGGAGCCGACCAAGCCCTGGTCCGCCGCCCGGCGAAACCACACGGCAGCCTCCGCCTCGTTTTGCTCGGTGCATTCACCTTCCAGGTACATGAAGCCAAGTCCATGTTGAGCAAGCCCATATCCTTGCTTCGCCGCAGCTCGCATCCACTGGTACGCCATCGCTTCGTTTGGTACGACACCGAGGCCATTTTGGAACATGATAGCCAAGCGAAACTGCGCTTCCGGGCGACCGCTTTCCGCAAGCGGTGAAAGCAGTTGCATGGCCCGCCGAAACTCCTTCGCCTCAAAGGCAGCGACGCCACTGGCAAAGTCCATATCCACATCAGGCATAATTGCTTTCCGCTTATCTGTATTGGAACTCTGTATTGAGACAGCAGGGCACTTAAGATCGCGCCATACCACGCCTATTTTTTGTTTTATTTTGCCAGATTTGGGCAACCCGTGCGAATTGATAAAGATTGTAAGGAATGAGAAGCTGACTGTACCTTCACGCGCATGTCACGGCCTGTCCGAAAAGCGGCTAAAGCGACTCCTGCTACAATGCATGCGGTTTACGCGACATGGAAACTGGCAAAGATTATGAGCATCGCCGCGTCGTAACGGCCTTTTTGCGTCGCGACGGCAAACTGCTCCTGGTACGACGTAGCCCACGTGTGGGTACCTATCAAGGCCGTTGGTCGGCGATAAGCGGCTATTTGGAAAGCTCTGCCTACGAACAAGCGTTACAGGAAATCGTCGAAGAAACCCGCTTGAGTGAGGAAGACGTGAAACTGATGGCGGCAGCCGATCCCCTTGAGGTGATCGATGCAACCCTTGGCATCTGCTGGACTATCCATCCCTTTCTCTTTGAGGTATCTACCTCAGCCAGGATCCGACTCGACTGGGAAAATACCGAATTTCGTTGGGTGACTGTCAATGAGCTGGATAGCTACGCCACCGTTCCAGCCCTCAAGGATGCCCTGGCACGTTGCCTTGAGACCGCTGAAAATAGCCGGTAAGTGGATTATCTTGAGCGCACTTCCCAACGAAACCAGATTGGACTGCGTTCCGTGGGGCCGATATACCCGCCACCTGAGGGTTGTGAAGGAACCGTAGCAAGCAGCCCGAGAGCAAGACCGATGGCGGCGCGCCCTTCTTCTGCCAAGCAGAGTAATTTCTCAAACAGCCTCTAAAGTCACGAGGGTGGCCGCTACCAAAGCCCCTTTAATATCCTCTCCATCAGCTCCCGGGGGACCGGTGCAAAATGGTCAAACTCCATAGTGAACGACCCGCGACCATGGGTTGCAGAACGCAGCTCCGTCGCATAACCAAACATCTCGCTCAAAGGCACCATACCACGAATGGCCTGGATCCCTCCTGGACCCGGTCTGGTACCGAGAATATCGCAACGCCGGGCCACCAGCTGCCCTAGAGTCTCTCCAGTGAACTTCTCTGGCACCAACACCTCCAGCTTGCAAATTGGCTCCAACAACACCGCAACCCCCTGGCGAAGTCCCTCGCGGAAAGCGAGCGCGGCGGCGTTGTAAAAGGCTTGCTCGCTCGAGTCCAACTCGTGATATGCACCCCCTTTAAGGATGACGACGATGTCGTCGACCTTGTTCCCTGCGAGGAAGCCGCTCTCGGCCGCATCCCGCATCCCCTTTTCCACGCTCGGGAGATAGACCGAAGATACGCTGGTACCGTTGGTTTCATCCCGAAACTGGATCCCGACACCGCGCTCGGCTGGCGATAGTGCAAGCACGACCTGAGCGAAGTGTGAACGCCCTCCGGCATGTCGATCGAACAGCCCCTCCACGCGTGGTACCGGCCGTGTAATGGTTTCCTTGTAGCTTACCCGAGGCTTGCCGGTGCGAACGGCTACCCCGTAATCGCGGTGCAGGCGATCCACCAACACCTCAAGGTGCAACTCCCCCATTCCGGACAGGATAGTCTGTCCCGTGTTCTCATCGACACTGACGCGGCAAGTGGGATCCTCCTCCGCCAGGGAGCGAAGTGCCTGCTGTAGACGCTCTTCATCGGCCGTCGCCTTCGGCTCCAGTGCGAGATTGATCACCGGCTCCGGAAAGGTGATGGATTCAAGCACCACCGGCGCGTCCGCTGTACAGAGCGTATCACCGGTAAAGACACTCTTCATGCCAAGGACCGCCGCAATGTCACCGGCCCCGATCCGGTCGATATCCTCTCGACGATCGGCGTAAATGCGCACCAGCCGCCCCACACGTTCGCGCCGGTCACGAACCGGGTTTAGCACCATGTCACCAATATTGAGCGCCCCCGAGTACACTCTTAGGTAGGCGAGTCGGCCGACGTAGGGATCGGTGACTACCTTGAAGGCGAGCGCCGCCAGAGGGGCCTGCTCGTCAGGCGGACATTCAATGTCGGCGCCCGTGCTCGGGCCTTTAGCGTATACGGCGCCCACGTCGCGAGGCGACGGCAAATAGTCGACCACCCCATCCAGAACGGGTTGCACACCTTTGTTACGCAACGCCGCGCCGCAGTAAACCGGAAATAACCGATTTTTCAGTGTCGCCCGGCGAAGCGCCTCCTTAATCTCGACGAGATCAAGCGCACACCCCTCCAAATACTGCTCGAGCAAGCGATCATCAGTTTCTACGATCCGTTCCAAGAGTTCCGTTCGCGCCTGCGCCGCCGCGGTGCGGTAATCCTTTGGGATAGGCTGAATGTCACGTCTGGCGCCGAACTCATCCGCCCAGCGAATCGCTTGCATCGTCAGCAAATCGATAACGCCCTCGAAACCTGCCTCTGCGCCAATAGGCAGCTGCAACGCCACCGCGTTGGCGCCGAGACGCTCACGCATCATTCCCAGCACGCGCGCAAAATCGGCGCCGATGCGATCCATTTTATTGATGAAACAAATGCGCGGAACACGGTAGTGGTCGGCTTGGCGCCAAACGGTTTCGCTTTGGGGCTCGACCCCGTGCACCGCATCGAACACCACGATACCGCCATCTAGCACGCGCATCACTCGTTGCACCTCGGCCGTAAAGTCAATATGGCCCGGGGTGTCGATCAAATTAATTTGCTCGTCTCGCCAAACGGCGGTAATGGCGGCGGACACAATGGTGATGCCGCGCTCTCGCTCCTGAGGCATCCAATCCGTCACGGTCGTGCCAGAGTCCACTGACCCCAGGCGATGAGTTCGCCCCATGTAATAGAGCATACGTTCCGTCGTGGTGGTCTTGCCGGCGTCGATATGCGCAATGATGCCAATGTTACGCACGTGCTGGGTCCCGCTTTGGCTCTGTTGGATTTCTTAACTTATTCACTCACGCACGTCGAGGTTGAGACTGTAGGTGCCCGTGATTTTCGCCTTCGCCAGCACCTGCCCTTCGATTGCCTTAAGAACATCGGCTGCAGTGAACTTCTCACCCACAGGGCAACGTGCCAAATCGAGGGCATAAAGGGTGAAGTGGTAGTGATGGACAATGGAATCATTCCACGGCGGGCAGGGACCGTCGTAGCCGAAATAGTCGCCCGCCATATCGGGGTCATTGGCAAACCACTCCGTATAGCTGTTAATACCCTGGCGCGTGCCCCGCGGCGCCGCAGGCCCAGTCTTTCCTTGCGCCGTCACGCCCTCGGAAAACTCCCCGGCTTGAATGGCGACGGCATCGGCAGGGAGATCCACAAGGACCCAATGATAGAAATCAACGCGCGCCAGCTCTGGCGGCACCACTCGGCCTTCCTTGTTGACATCGTCTGGCTTACTCGGCACATCGCTATCATGGCAAATCAGCACCAACGATTTGGTCCCTTGCGGGACTTCTTCCCAGGAGAGCGCAGGATTCTGGTTGGCACCCAAGGCGACGTGCTTTTCCCGATCGGGAACACAGAACGCGTACTGCGCTGGAATCGGGCTGTTGTCGCTGAAGCTCGCGCTTTTTAATTTCATGATTACCTCCTTATTTCGGTATGATGACATGCCATTGCTAATGCCATAACCATCGCCTAAAGTTCGAGTCACTTAGGGGGGACCGTTGCGGTGTCATACGGCACTTGCAGATGCTGACGGCCACGAGAGGAAAAGGTTACAAGATGAGACGCATCACCATCATCGGCGCAGGTTTTGCCGCGCTGACGGCAATTCGCACCCTGCGTGCAAAAGACAAAGCGATACACCTCACTGTGATTGCCCCCCAGCCGGAATTCCTGTTCTATCCGAGCCTCATCTGGATCCCCTCCGGATTGCGTTCGAGCAGGGACGTTGTCGTACCCTTGGAAGGATTCTTCCAACGCCTGCGCGTTCACTTTCACGCGGGCGCAGCGCTCGGGCTCGAGGACGCAGGTCGTACCGTTCTCACCTCCCAAGGTAAGGTGCAAAACGACGGCCTCATCATCGCCTGCGGCGGGCGTTATATCAAGAAACTCCCCGGCATCGAACATGCTATCACTCCGTGCCAGGGGGTCGCAGAAGCGGAGGCTTTTCGTGACCGCCTGCAGGCGCTTGACAGCGGTACCATAGCCATTGGCTTCGCCGGCAACCCTCAAGAAGCCACCGCCGTGCGCGGTGGGCCGATGTTTGAATTTCTATTTGGCTTGCACAATCAGCTCAAGCGCGAAGGACGCCGTGAGCGCTTCCGCCTGATATTCTTCAACCCCATGCTGGAACCCGGCAAGCGTCTCGGGGCGAGAGCTGTCAAAGGCCTCATGGGCCGCATGGCCGCATTGGGTATCGAAACGCATCTAGGTCATAAGCTAACCCGGTTCGAAGCGAATAAAGTGATAACGGCTGGCGGCGAATTTCACGCCGATCTTATTTTGTTTATGCCCGGCATGACCGGTGCCGCATGGCTTGATCAGACTAACCTGCCGCGTTCGCCGGGCGGCATGATTCAAGCCGACGCCCATTGTCGCGTACCGGGATTTCAACACGTTTATGTTGCCGGTGATGCAGGCAGTTTTCCAGGGCCGGATTGGCTGCCCAAGCAGGCCCACATGGCCGATCTGCAGGCAGCTGCGGGAGCCGAAAACTTGCTTGCGGAGCTCGATGGACACACACCGGCAAAAACATTCCGTACCGAGCTGATCTGCGTCGTCGACGATCTCGAAACCGGCGTGTTAGTGGCGCGCACCCCCCAGCGCACCCTAGTACTGCCGCCACTTCGCGTGTTTCATTGGTCGAAGCGCTTGTTGGAATGGTGGTACTTACGCAAATACCGCCGGCCGCTCAACACGACAGAGGGAGCGCCGTCACCGAGCCGCTGACCCAGTCAAGTCTTACTTGCAAGGCGAGCGCGAAACCGCTCTCCAGCCAGAGAGCGCATCACAGCACGGTGG
>JBAPTW010000153.1:0-1743 GCA_049282355.1 Gammaproteobacteria bacterium
ACCTGAAACAGAACGATAGTGAGGAAGCCGCCTGGCATGCCGAGCAAGCGCAAGCTCTTGCCTCGCGTTATGGTTTCCAAGATCGGCGCCTCAAAGATCTCCAACAGCAAGTTGCACGACGGCAGCCAGGACAAGGAGAGCAGGTGGTGACGCCTCGGGATGATGAAAACCGTCTTCGGCTAACGGAACTCGCCGCCTTCTATATTGCTTCCAGTAGGGCAGCGTTTGATCAGGGTAACTTCGTCGAGGCGAAGCGGCGCGATCGAGCGGCTCGGGACCTCATTACGGAATACGGTTTGTCTGCTGCGACAGCCGATAGGCTATCGGATGAATTCCAAGTGCTCGCGAAGACGAGGGTTCGGCCATCCGTGTTTAGAGTTTACGGTACGTTTTAACCAATAGGCTTGACCGTCAGAAGGTGCCAAAGGGACGAACGTGCGGCTTATCCTGCTCTTGCCGTGCACGGGTCGGCGGAGAATTAGACTCTGGCAGAGGGTCTGGTTCGGCACTTGGGGTTGCCTTGAGCTCTTGCAGGAGTTGCAATAACTTGGGTTCATCGGGGAAGTAGCGCAAGGTCTCTTGCACGAGGGCGACACCCTCCTGTAGATTGCCCGCTTGTTGTTTGGCAAGTACGACTTTTTCGCACCGCTCTGGTATCGAGCGAAGCAAGGCTTTAGCCTGGGTATTTTTGGCATCCAGGCCAAGGACTTTCTGCAAGGTTTCATAAGCATTGTCCCCTGCTGGCTGGGTCCATTTCTGAGTATCGAGTTGTTGGCCTGCTTTGGCAAGCAGGGGCTTTATCTCAAGATTACGGGAAAGTGCTTGCTGAAGGGCGACCAAATTTCTGTTCTCGGGAAACAACTGCAGCCCCTTCTCCACGCTGGCTATCCCTTCCTCGAGATTGCCTGTCTCCCACAATGCTCGTGCAGACGTTTCAAAGCCCATTGCAATGGCTCGAAGGCCTGCCCGCGCGCGGCTGTTTTGCGGATCGCGGGAAAGCACCTCTTGCAGCGTTTCGTAGGCGTTGTCGCCAGGGGGCTCAGTCGCTCGACTGCCATTTAGCTGTTGCTCCGCTTTGCCAAGAAGTGCTCGTAGCTCTGCGTTACGACGTCGGCTTTCCTCAAGGGCCTCGCCGAGGGTCTCTTGAAGCCCAAGCAGGCCAGCATGCGTTGCGTCGACCTGGAGTCCGCGCTCGACCATGGCGAGGGCGTCTTCAGGATTACCCGCCTCAGATTGGCTGCGCGCCAACCGTTCGTACCGATCGGCGATTGCCTGTAGACCATCGCGTGCTTGGGTGTTATCCGGTTCCGCAGCAAGAATCCATTGAAGCGTCTCAAAAGCATTGTCGCCTGGTGGCTGTGTCAGCCGCAACGCCCCCATTTGCTCCTCGGCGCGGGCCAACAGTTTGGCTACCTCCCGTTGCTGGGCTTGCGGTTGGCGTTGCTGCTCAAGTTCGTGGCGTAGCTCCTTCTCGAGTGTCACCAGCGATTCGTCTTTGGGAAACGCGATAAGCCCTTGCTTAATCGTGGCCAGGCCTTCGGTAAACTGACCGTTCTTACGCTGTTCCAGGGCCAACTGTCGCAATCGCTCATTGACCCGATCCAGGCCGGCGAGGGCACTTTCGTTGCGCGGATCAAGTTTCAAAACCGCTTGAAACGAGTCGTAGGCGCTGTGGCTGTCACCGGTCGCTATGAGTTGGAGTCTCTCTAACTGCTTCTCACCCTCAGCCAACAGTTTTTCCAC
>JBAPTW010000154.1:0-1528 GCA_049282355.1 Gammaproteobacteria bacterium
CTCCAAAACCAAGAGTAATTCGGCTTTGTGGCCGTGGAGTCGTTTGAGCAGCTGGTTTAAGGGTTCGTAACGTGTGCGGGTGGTGAAAATGATATCGAAGCGCGCTTCGAGCGTGGCTTTAACCGCCTCGGAAGGCGCTTTTTGGTAGCGCTTGAGCTCGGCATAGAAATCCCAAATCTGGGCGCGAATCGCTTGTTGATCTTCGCGGTGTTGCTCGTTCAGGGGGATGAGCTTGTGCACCAGGCGTTCGGCGTGCACCCAACAAAGACCGTGGGTGAGCACATCGAATTGGCCGGCCTCATCGCTGATGATCGCCAGGCCCTCAGCTAAACCCTTGGCATCGAGCCCGCCGAGCAGGGCACCCTCGGTGGCCGTGCGCACATGGCGCGGGTTGTTAATACCCAAGGCCTGCAAGTAAGCTTCCCACCGAGGCGTCTCAGGAAACACCCGGCAGGGGGCGTTTTGGAGGGCGGTTAAGGGCGACTGTGGTAGTTTGTGCTCGCGGAAATAGCTGAGCGCGGCCTCATTGATCACATAAGCCGGGCTCGCGCCATGGAGCAAGCGCAGAAAATTGAGGCGGTCTTTGCGCTCGGTGGTCTGAAACCAGGCAAAATAGGCGTTACCGATGCGGGTGGTGTAGCCGTTCTGGCCTTGATGGCGCGCCCCGGTATCGTCCACCGTCACCTGCTTTGACACGTCAAGACCGCTGGCTAAGAGCGCATCCTTCTCAGCATGCCACGCCCCTTGGTTCTCGGTCAGGATGCGCTCGAGCTGACCGGTCGAGATATCGATCCCCCAGTCACGGAGTTGCGCCAACAACACACCGCGGGTGACATGAGCTTGGTAGTACTGGTACAAAATGAAGCTGCGCAACGTCGGGCCGAAATGGTGTCCGCGCACCGCTTCGGGCAGCTGGCCGACGATATAATCCCCCGCAGGCGTTTGCCAGCGCTCCAAGCGGTAACGGATGTTATGCGGGCGAATCGTCAGGTCCTGTACCACGTAGTCCTGGTAACCCTTGAAGCGTGATCCGCCCGGGATCCCCTCCGGCGCCACCGGGCACTCTTCGTGAATCACAAGCTCCGCGGTTTTGGCGCGCTTTTCCGAGCCCGGGCGCTTGGTCGGTTTTGAGTCATCGCCCTTTTGGTCGTCCTCGCCGGCTTTTTCATCGAGCTGACTCGGCTTAAATCGTGGGCGCTTCTTCTCTCCTTTGAGCACCGCAATCTCGTCTTTCAACTGCCCGTTCAGTTCCTCTTGGCGCTGAACCTCTTGCCCCAACGCCTCGATAATATCCAGCAGTACCTGAACCAGCGGGGTTCGCTCCGAGTCGGCGATGGGCGGCAGCTCAAATCTCTTCGTCATGCCTTTAGCTTAACATCGGTTCCCGCCGTTGACACCCCTCTCGCCCGGACTTATTGAGCTGTTACACAAAGTGGTCTTAAGCGGTTGTTTTTCTTGGTGCCGGTGAGGGGATTCGAACCTCTGACCTACTGATTACGAATCAGTTGCTCTACCGACTGAGCTACAC
>JBAPTW010000155.1:0-11414 GCA_049282355.1 Gammaproteobacteria bacterium
CGCGTTGTTTGTGCTGAGCTACGACTGGATGTGGTGCGGCGCTATACGAGGTGGCCTGACTGCCTTACTATATTGTCGTGATTGTGTTGTCTTGTTGCCTTCGGTTGTTAGCCAAAGCGTGCGAGGCGACCCAGGCAGAGATTTGCGACTGGCTAGAAGAGCATGCTGGCCCGTCGATGCTGAATACCTCGCCAACCTCAGTGATAAGAGGTATCGCAAAACGCGGCCACTTTGCTGGACCTGGTCGTCTGCGGCAAATTATGCCGCCTCAACAACCTTGAATTTGAATAAGTGCTCTTGACAGGGACATGCTTCGTCGCGCCTCAAACGCCGACGGTAAGCACCGTTTTGCGCCCGCGATAGCGTTCATTCCTTCGGAGGCCTTATTCTCGCGTCAACTTTTAATTACGAACCATGACCATGCAGACGAAGACCTTTCCGGCCCTGACGCCCCACGGGTTTTACCGAATCAGCTACACCGAGTGGGGGGATCCAACGAACGATCGCGTACTGCTCTGCGTTCACGGCATGACGCGTAACGGGCGCGATTTTGACTTCTTGGCTGCGACCCTGGAGAACGATTACCGGGTGGTTTGCCCGACCATGCTGGGGCGCGGCGACAGCGACTGGCTGCCGGTGAAGGAGGACTACGACTACCCTCATTATTGTGCCCATATTGCGGCTCTCATCGCCCGACTGGGTGTTGAGCAGGTCGATTGGGTGGGCACGTCCATGGGTGGCCTCATCGGGATGATTCTCGCTTCCATGCCCAACTCGCCCCTACGCCGCCTGGTGATGAATGATGTCGGGCCCTTTATCTCGACGGCGGCAATCGAGCGCATTGCCAGCTACGTCGGCGCCAATGTTCGCTTCCAAACGCTGGCAGAGGCTGAGCGTTACATCCGCGAGATCAACAGCACCTTCGGGTTCCTCACGGACGCGCAATGGCAGCATGTTGTGCGTCACTATACTCGCCGCACCGAGCACGGGGAGATCGCGCTGGCCTACGATCCCAACATCGATTGGATTTTGAAAAAGGTGCCACTGCAGCCCGTGGATCTTTGGTTCCTTTGGGAGGCGATGCAATGTCCAGTGCTGCTATTGCGCGGCAAAGAATCTGACGTGCTGACCGCGGAGGGTGCGCAAGAAATGCTCCGGCGCAAACCCGCTACGCGACTCGTGGAACTGGATGGTATTGGACACGCGCCCACCTTGATGTCCGAAGCACAGATCGGTTTGGTCCGCGACTGGCTCCGGTCAGCCGCTTGAATCTCAGCCACCGCGACGGCCACTTTGAGACAACGTATTCATTGGGTGGCTCTGGCGAAGCGTGAAGTATGAGGACGTTTATCTGCGGGGCTGCGAGACCATCTCAGAGCTCATCCTGGCACTCACCCGGTGCTTCGCTTCCTTCGCTTTTAGGATGGAGAGCGCCCCCATCAGTCGCTCGATGACTTCACACCGAACGAGGTGTACATGAAGGCAATCCCCACTCAAACGGTTGAAACCACGGCGACCGCTTGATGGATAGGAATCACCTTTGTAGAGATTTGGAGCCCTCAAGGTTTCTAGTGGGGCCCTGCCTTAGACCGACGAGGTTCCGTGGCTGTGAATTTGTCACCAGAGTGTTTGGTGACTTACTTCCAGTTACGGGCCGCTGGTACACTTGGAGTGGTTTCGGCCCTTTCAACTGCAAGTAAGATGGTCTGTTCTAAGGCTTTTTCTGCAGCGCCTGCAATCACCATGGGATCTGTCTTAACCCAAGTTGCCACCTTGACGAGGTGAGCTCGTAGCGGAGTATTTTAAGGACGAAAAGCCCGAGACTTCGTGGGTTTGCCTATTGGATGCGTGAGGCGATAGGTGGTTAACTATCTAGCATACGATTTTATATGAATTATGCGTCTCGCCCCTGAGCGATATTTTCCATAGCGATGTGGCATGTCCACCAAGCGACTGATTTGTTGCTCCGAAGCGGCCGGATCGTTGATGGAACGGGACAACCGGGATACGTTGCCGATCTGGCGATCGGCAACGGCAAAATTCTCGCCATTGGTAAAAATTTAACCATGAGGGCGGCGAAGGAGCTCGATGCCCGTGACCATGTCATATCCCCTGGATTTATCGATATGCTCTCCTGGGCTTGCGGCCCGATTCTCTATGACGGAGCGGTACCCAGTGTCGTGAGTCAGGGCATCACGACGGTTATTTTTGGGGAGGGATGGTCGATGGGACCGGTCAATGAGCATGTGCGCAGCGAAATGAAAAACTGGTGGCCGGAATACGAAATTGACTATACGTGGGAAACCCTCGTTGGTTATCTGCGCCATGTGGAACAGCAGGGCACTGCGGTGAATATCGGATCTTTTGTTGGCGCAACGATGGTACGGATCCATGAACTGGGCTTCGAGAATCGTGCCCCCCATCCTGCGGAGCTGAAAAAAATGCAGGAACTGGTCCGACGCGAGATGAAAGCGGGCGCATTTGGTGTCGCGTCCAGTCTCGTTTATACCCCGGCATTTTATGCCGGCACGGAAGAACTGATTGCCCTGAGTCGTATTGCTGCCGAATATGGCGGTATTTATGCCTCGCATATCCGTGGGGAAGGAAGTGACCTGTTAACTGCCTTGCAGGAATTGATTACCATCAGCGAACAAGCCGGTATCCCTGCTGAAATATACCATTTCAAAGCAGCGGGAAAAGAAAACTGGTCGAAATTGCAGCTGGCTATCGAGATGATTCAAGGGGCGCGTGCACGCGACCTTGATATTACCGCTGATATTTACCCGTATACAGCCGGTGCGGCGCCGTTGAACGCGATGATTCCGCCCTGGGCCAAAGAAGGTGGGGACCAAGCAATGCTGAAACGGTTGCGGCATACCGAGACGCAGGCCCGCATCCGACGGGAAATGCTCCAGCGCTACGAGGGGTGGGACAATTTTTACTGGATGGCCGGCGGGGGAGCGGGCATCTTGATTAGTTACCTGTCTGCGGACCATCAGCACTATCAGGGTAAAACCATTGCCCAGATAGCGCAAGCGATGGGGAAAGATGAAATTACTGCGGTGTTCGATCTCCTCGAATCGGAAAATGGCGGCGGCGGTGGCATTTATTTTCTGATGTCAGAAGAAAATATCCGCACCAAAATGAGCCTGCCCTGGGTGACCTTTTGCACAGACGAGCACGCTTACCGGCCCCAGGGATTAATGGGGCAACGCAACCCCCATCCCCGCGCCTACGGCACATTTCCCCGCATTCTGGGACGCTATGTGCGTGAAGAGCAAGTCCTGTCTCTGGAAGAGGCGATCCGGCGGATGAGCGGGTTGGCCGCCCAGCGACTGGGGATCACTGATCGTGGTCTTCTCAGGGAGGGGATGGCCGCAGATATTGTGGTTTTTAATCCGGAAACAGTCATCGATCGCGCGGAATATATCGAGCCGCATCAATTCTCCGAAGGGATCGAGTATGTGATTGTGAACGGCGCGGTGGTGGTGGCAGAGGGCCGCCCTACCGGGGCCAAACCGGGAAAAGCGATTGTTCGCCCAAGGCCCTAACGGTGAAGATATCAGAACAGTTTCACTGGCCGCGACTGGGGTAGGAAATACGATAGGGCAGGTCACAGTGACCACAGGTGATGCCTGATCCCGCACGCACTTTGTTCTGCTGTTTTTTGTAGGTTCACCGTCTGGGCATTGGCAAGCCCAATATCAGTGAACACGATGGCCCATAAACGGGGACGCTTGTCTCTCGAGACGGCCTGGTTCAGTTTCAGGTAACAGTCTTAAGGGTTGATGGAGGCTGTGGCGTCCTTTGCTGAGCGGTGGGCAATGTCTCTGCATCAAGTATTGAATGGGAGTGCGCATACGTTCCTACAGGGGCACAGGCAACTCTGCAGCCAGTATCGATACCCCTCGCTGCTTATATAATCAGTGAATCCCACCGTCGGCTGTGTGCTGTAGGCTAAGCGGGAAAGGCATCACGCAGCTGTCCGATGATCACGTTGCTTGGTTCGTCTGTTGACCCATCTTCTTTCCATCCCCTGGAGTCGAAGACGGAAAAGTGTCGAAAATAACGTGAGCATGCCTACGATACTTCGAAGAACGAAAGTGTGTGTAAGCTCTCACGGTGTTTCAGTACTGAACCGCTGAAGTGCTGAGAAATCCAGACAGGTGCAGCCTCTGGTGCGGTGGTGATGCCAAGTGTTTGGTTCTTATGTGAATGTGACAGAGTGTGTCCACCAGTCCAGGGAGAAGATTCTGTACTGTACGCATTGCACTGATGAATGAATCGTGGTTTTCTGCGAGAAGTGGTCATGGGGTGAGATCGCGGCGAGATGTCCCTACCGGTTAGGGTGCCCATCCGAACAGCGGTGAATGAGGACAACTGCGACGGCAAGACCAAATAGCGCCTTGATGGAGAGCAGGTACTCAGCCCCATTCTAGACGTGCGCCACTAGAATCCGCCACCCGCGACGGCATTTCACGAAGCGCACGAGGGGTGTGACGCACATGAGGCTAGTAAGTGCGTTGGTTTCCCCACCCAAGCGTACATGCTAGCCCTCGAGGCGTTTTGTCGGTGCCGATGCAGGCCGCCGTGCGGCTACGGTGGTGCCCGACAAGGGGTACCAACCATCCCAGAGTGAAGCGAAAGACTTGAAGGCTAAGACGTGACGAGAGCTATTCGGGTTCATTCACTGCCGGCGCTGTCGGAGAGCGCACGGCTGCGCTACTTTGCCTTCATGGCACTCTACGTGGCCCAGGGGCTGCCGTCCGGACTGCTGACGATTGCGGTGCCGGCGTGGATGGCCGAACGAGGGCTTGGCACCGCCGAGGTGGGCGCCTATCTCGCGGTGCTCGTGCTGCCGTGGAGCCTGAAGCTCATCAATGGCGTGGTCACCGACCGTTTCGGTTTTCTGGCCATGGGACGACGCCGGCCCTGGGTGCTCGGCGCACAGCTCGGACTGCTGACCAGCCTCGTTGCCCTTGCGGCCATCCCCGATCCTATCGCGCACCTCTACTGGCTCACGGCAGTGGGCTTTGCCGTTAACGTCTTCGCTGCCTTTCAGGACGTGGCAGTGGACGGCCTGGCCATCGATGTGCTGCCCACGGAGCAGCAAGCGCGGGCCAATGGGTTCATGTGGGGCGGCAAGACACTCGGCGTCTCCGGGGGCGCTGCGGCAAGCGGCACCTTGCTCGACGTCTATGGGCTGGGCTTCACCGCTATTGCCATCGGCGCCCTGGTGAGTCTCATCATGCTCCTGCCGCTGGTGCTGCGAGAGCGTCCCGGTGAGCGTCTCCTGCCCTGGACCTCTGGGGAAGCATCGGCGATAGCCCTGCAGAGCCAGCTAACCGACTGGAGAAGCATCGGGGCTAGCCTGTGGCGGGCCTTCTGCCTGCCCACGAGCCTGCTTATCGTCGGGGCCGCCTTTCTCTTCGCGGTGGGCGACGGCATCGTCCATGCCATGCTTCCAGTGCTCAGCGTCCAGGAGCTGGGGTGGGACGACGCGGCCTACGCCCACCTCCTCGCTACCGCCGGGCTCGTTGCTGGGGTCGTAGGCATGATCGCAGGGGGAGCCGTCGTCGACTTCCTGGGTCGCGTGCGTCTGATGGTGATTGCGAACGCTGCTCTGGTCGCACTCGCTGTGAGCATGGGGATGGTGCCGAGCCTCTGGCCGGTGCGCGATACGCTGGTGACCTACGTGGTGACGTACTTCATGCTCTACGTCATTATTACCATCGCCTTCCTGGCAACGGCCATGGTGCTGTGTTGGAAACGGGTGGCCGCAACCCAGTTCGCTCTCTACATGGCGGTGTTCAATCTGGGCAACGCCGTCGGCGCTGGCGTGACCGGTCCGCTCGACGCGCTCCTGGAGTACAGTCATCTGTTTTTCGTCGTCGCCGCCTGTGGCGCACTCATGCTTGTGCTGCTGTGGTGGGTCGATCTGGCGGAGCACCCGCGGCGCCTGAGCGCCCTTGAGGAAATGAGGCGCGTTTCATGCCAATGATCCGGGTGAGCGCAAGGAGTAGCCTATGGCGAAAGCGTTACTCACCGCCCCAAATCCCATCCAAACCTGTAATCGGATCGCTGCGGTTTTCGACAATACCTGACTCCCGCTCAGACGTTTCATGGTTGCTCTCGGTCATCCCTCCCCAAAGAATCGCTGCCGGGCCGTTTCATCACTCGGTGCTTCTGGCCCTAACCCCACAACGTCGGGATCGCGACTCGCGTCTTCCGCAAGCAGAGGAAGTGCTTGCGCCCGTTGGGCATCGGCCGCCGGTCCCCTGTCGTAGTAAAGCGTCGTGTACCAATCGGTGACCCGGTGGAGACACTGAAAGTAGCGGTCATGCTGCTCGGCATAGGCGTGCCCGGCGGCGTTCCAATCGTCGTTTGCGAGCAGGCAATCTCGAAGAACGCGCACGTCTCGAAGTGTCAGGGAAAGACCGCATCCCCAACTGGGATCGGTCGTCGCGGCGGCGTCGCCGACGAGGGCGACACCGGCACGGTACGGATGGTCTACCCAACAGTCCGCACCGTCGAACGAGGCGAGGGGGCCGATGGCCTCGGCGTTCTCATACCATTCGCCGGGGACCCCCGTCTCGATGCAGGCAGAAATGAAGTCGCCCACAGCGCGGTGGCCGCTTAACCGGCGAGTTGGCCTACTGTGATGATAGAAAAAGTAGCATCGGGCGCGCTCATCGGCCGTTTGGCAGGCGAATGCACCCTGACCGAGCGGGGGATTGAGAAAAAAATGGCTGGCCTCGCCAGAGATAGCCAGTCCTTGAACCTCAACCCCGGTCACGATCAACCTCTCGGAGTCACGGCGAGGCTGAAAGCCCGCCCATTGTCGCGTCTTCGCGTTCCGGCCCTCCGCACCGACAACAAGTTGCGCCTGGACGCGCTCGTCGCGCTTGTGGTGTCGCAGTCTGACACAAGGTGGGCGACCCGGCTCAAGATGAGTGACCTCCGCCCCCCTGTAAACCGTTGCCCCTGCCGCGGCAGCGGCTTGCACGAGCACCTCCTGCATCGCGGGGTGCGAGAAGCTCAAAGCCCCGGTCTCATCGGGATTCGTTGATGGCAGATGTCGGCGATCCACGACCTCACCTTCAAAGTAGGTGATGAGCCATGGGATGTCATGACCGCAGCCGTCAGCAAGCAGGCCATGCAAGCCCAGCGCTCGCGTCTCGGCAACGCCCCAGGGAAGCATGAACTCACCCCGGACGCGGTCCTTAAAGTGCTGAACGCGTTCCAACACCAAGACTCTTGCGCCCTTTTCAGCCATCGCTCTGGCAAGCGAGGCACCCGCCAGGCCACCACCAATCGTGATCAAATCGTAATCCATGGCGCTTCATTGCCTCCAAACTCTAGACGTAGCTCGCCCAAACGACGATTGGTCAGACGTCGAAGCCGACGCGTAGCGTCCGAGGGTTGATACCACGCATTTCATTTGTCGAGTGTGCGCTCGGCTATGGTATCACCACACTGAAGGCAAGCAGAGTGAGTCGTTGGAAACCCGATGTTTCACAAACCCCGGCAGCATGTCCTCATTCAACGCGCCTTACGATTGGATGCGGAGCGCGTCAGGGCGATTACCGCCAGCGCGTACCAGAACTACGTCCCTCGTCTCCGCCCTTAAACTCGGGCAATGACCGTGACCTACCCCCAGATCGGTAGCGCACATCCCGTTTGGCTGCTGCGCCTGGACCGGCTTGCCGGTCGGCGTTTTGGTGCTGAGGCATGAGCCCGGTGCTTTGCTCATCGATAGTGTGGTCATCGATCCGGCCTATCAGCACCGTGGCTTGGGACGACAGTTATTGACCTGGGGTGAACATCAAGCACACCAGGCGAACTTCAATCGCATTCGACTCTATACAAATGCCCTTATGTTGGAGAATATCAGACTCTATCAGCGGTTTGGTTATCAACAGACCCATCGCGAACCCACTTGGGGTCCACGATCGTGCATCTTGCCAAGCTGAGGGAACGATCGACAGAGGGTTTGGCATGAGGTGCCGCTGAGTCGGGAAGCCAGGGCCAGCTAAGTCATAGGCGCGAACTCAAGGCCGAACAAATCCCCGTCTCTTCAGCATCGGTGTGACGTCGGGCTCGCGTCCGCGGAAGCGCACGTAAAGCCGCAAGACGTCCTTGGTGCCCCCCTTCTCAAGGACGTTGGTGCGGAACGAACGCGCCGTCGCGGCATCGAAAATGCCCCTTTCCTTGAACAGCGCGAACGCGTCGGCATCCAGCATCTCGGCCCAGATGTAGCTGTAATAGCCGGACGAATAGCCGCTCTCGGCTCCGAAAATGTGCTGAAAATAGGTCGAACGGTAGCGGGGCACGATTTGCTTCGGTAGCTGCATTCGCGCTAACGCGATGCGCTCGAACACTCGGGGATCGGGCTCTGCAGCGACCGTGAGCGTGTGCCAGTCCATGTCAAGCAGCGCGGCGGCCAAATACTCCGTGCTGCGAAAGCCCTCGTTCCACAGACGCGCCCTCTTGATGCTCTCGACCAACTCCATGCGGATCGGCTCGCCGGTCTTCCAGTGCCGGGCGTAGACCTTCATCACCTCAGGCTCGGTCGCCCAGTTCTCCATGATCTGCGACGGCAGCTCCACGAAGTCGGGCGGCGTCCAGGCAAGGCTGCGGTAGCGGACTTTGGAGAAAATCGAGTGCAGCGCATGGCCGAACTCGTGGAACAGTGTTTCGACCTCCTCCAGCGAGAGCAGGGCCGGCCTGCCGCCGGTGGGACGCGGGAAGTTACACACGTTAACCACGATCGGGCGGACTTCCGCGCCATCGTGCCAGTAAGCGGCCCGGTAGTGGCTCGACCACGCGCCCGACTGCTTGCCGGGGCGTGGATGATCATCGGTGTAAAGCACTGCGAGGTGCGAACCGTCGGCTTCCCGCACCTCGAAGGCCCTCACCTCGGGGTGGTACACGGGCACGTTCTTGAGCTCGGTGAAGGTGATGCCGTAGAGCCGGCTGGCCACCCAGAATGCCCCCTGGCGCACCTGGTCGAGCGGGAAGTAGGAACGCACAGCGGACTCTTCGAAATTGAAATCGCGCCTGCGCACCTTTTCCGAGCAGTAGAACCAATCGTGCGGCTCGAGTGCAAACGTCCCGCCGTCGGCCCGGATCGCCGCCTGAAGGGCGCCGGCCTCGCGCTCGGCCATTTCGCGCGCGGCGTTCCACAGCCGATCGAGGAACCCGTAGACGCTGGCCGGGGTCTTTGCCATGTGCTCTTCGAGCACATAATCGGCCCAGGTGCCGTAGCCGAGCAGCCGTGCCTTCTCAGCTCGCAGCGCCGCTATCGGGGCAAGTGTGGCCTTGTTGTCGGTGGCATTGTCATGGTTGCCTCGCGTCGTGTAGGCGGTGAAGATCTTTCGGCGCAGCTCGCGGTTGCCGGCGTTCTTGAGAAACGGCCACAGGCTCGCGTGGTGGAGCGTGAACACCCACTTGCCCTTCATCCCCGCCTGCCCGGCCGTTTCGGCGGCCGCGGTCACTGCCTGGTCGGGGAGTCCGGCCAGATCGTCACGGTGTTCGACCACGAGCCGATAGCGGTTCATCTCCTGCAGCACATTGTCGGCGAAGCGCAGGCCGAGCGCGGCGAGCGCCGCGTTGATGTCTCGCAGACGCGTTTTGCTGGCCCCATCGAGGCGCGCCCCCTCCGCGCACAAACCGTTTCCAGGTGCGCTCGAGAAGCATGTCCTGCTCCGGATCGAGCGCGAGCTCATCGCGTCGATCCCAAAGCGCGCGGATCCGCTCGAACAAACGCTCGTCGAACACCATGTCGTCGAGATGCGCTGATCGCATCGGCGCCACCTCGCGATTGATGGCCTGCAAGCGGTCGTTGGTCTCGGCGCGGACCAGATTTCCGAACACGTCGTCGACCTTGGTCAGGAGGCGGCCCGAAGCCTCGAGGGCCAGCACCGTGTTGTCAAACGTTGGCGCTTCGGGATTTGCGGCGATCGCAGCGATCTCCTGCTGGTGGCGTGCGATCGCCTCGCGGAAGGCGGGCAGGAAGTGATCGGCCTTGATCTGTTCGAACGGGGGCACACCGAAGGGTGTGTGCCAGTCCTTGAGCAGGGGATTGCTCTGGGCCGAAAGGGATTTTGTCATTGCCATCACTGGGTAGGCGGTCAAGACCAGAACGACGGCCAGTAGGCATTTGCAGTGCCAGTTGCCCATGATTCGGACGCTTCTGCTTATCCGTCCTCCCTTATTCAGCGAACCGAAGCAGCGAGGTTGAAAACGACTGCGCTTGCCTGATCGGTGTTGCGCCGCGGCTTAGCACAAAATGGCTCCCGGCCATTTTGTGCAGCTGTAAGCTGGTGGCGGGAGCTGCTCGTGCTATCAACAATCGGTCAACGCTGCGGTGACGACGCCATCCGTTTCCAACCGAGCACGTAGGCATCGAGTACCCAGTGTCTACCGCCTCTTTTCACCAGCCCGACCTGCCTCGCATAGTCCCCTGGCCACTTCTGGTTGAGGAAGTTCTGCTCCGCCAGTTCAAGCGAGCCGTTGTTGAGCTCAACCTCGGTCACCACGGCCACGTGCCCGGTATCGAGATACTCCTTCGCGTAGATGAGCAGATCGCCTGCCTGTGGGGGTTCAGAGGCGCCGTTGAGATAATTGTCGAGCGGGATCTGCGTACCGTCCGAGATACGAGTCAGCGCTTGAACTTCGCTCCAAAGGTCAGAAGCGGTCTTTACGTCTTCGAAAACCGCGCCGTGCTCAACGAGCAGCCACCGCCGAGCGAACTCCACGCACTGCCACTTAAGGCCAGTGAACGTACCGTTGAGCTTGTTTGGGCTAAAGACCACGCAGTCTGCGTTGCAGTTGGAGTAGGCCGGCACCTTTCTAGGCGCCCTGCCGAGCCATTCACCAAAGGGTGTCGCACAATTGATCCGACAAGGTTCCGGCAGTCGATCCTGGGCCGTCAGCGAGGCGGTGGAGGGGGGCGCCGCCAACCAGGCGCACGAGGACGCGAGCAAGGATAGAAACAGGACGGCAAACGCCACGATGACTCGTGATGTGCGCTGATTCATGATAAGCAGGTGGCCCTTCTTGAGAGGTCGTCCGGTAGCCCTCGGGTCGGCGTTACTGGGAGTTCTTTTCAACGCCAGTGGACTTATGTTAAGTGACATTGTCAAGTGCGCGGTCCAACTACGATAACGGCGCACTAGTGCAGATTGCTCTAGCGATTTGGCGAGGGAGGCGTTTCGATGAAATTGATTAAGGCGGACGAAGCCAGAGAAAACCGCATTATGATGGAAGCCGTCGTGGACTGCTACGACGCCGGCGAACGCGCCATGGGCTGGTATTACTACCTCGATGACAAGCTCCGGTTTCCGTTTACAGCCAAGTGTGTGGCACGCAGAGAGATTTCGCCGTTGGAGCCGGGGGACGAAATCGAAGTG
>JBAPTW010000156.1:0-15404 GCA_049282355.1 Gammaproteobacteria bacterium
CCTTAGGTTCGATCCGCCGTTAAATCGAGTCCTTAGGAAAACGAGTAGCCAAAGCTCTCCTCAAATCGCGCCTCAAATTCAGCTCGCTCGAAATGGTGGTTCTGGGTGCCGTGCTGCTCAATCTTGATGGCGCCCATGAGCGAGGCGATGCGCCCGGTGGTTTCCCAGGGCAGAGCGTGCATAAGACCATAGAGAATTCCGGCCCGGTAGGCATCACCGCAGCCGGTGGGATCGCGCTCGGCACGTGCGGGCACGATGGGGATCTGTAGGCAGTTCCCGTCCACATAGATGCTCGAACCGTTGCCGCCCCGGGTCACGATGAGGGCCTGCACCCGCTCCATCACCGCTTGCGGTGCCAGACCGGTGCGCTCTTGCAGCAGCGCCCACTCATAATCGTTCACCGCTACCCAGGTCGCCTGATCGAGGAACTGCACCAACTCCTCGCCGTTGAACAAGGGCAGTCCCTGGCCCGGATCAAAGATGAACGGGATGCCGGCCTCGAAGAAGCTTCGGGCATGCTTGAGCATGCCTTCGCGCCCGTCTGGGGACACCATGCCGACGGTGATGCCATCGGCCTCGGGTATGTCGTTTAGGTGGGAGAAATTCATGGCGCCGGGATGGAAGGCGGTGATCTGGTTGTCGTCGAGATCGGTGGTGATAAAGGCTTGGGCGGTATAAGCATCCTCAAGTGTTCGCACGTAGCGTTGCTCGATGCCGCATTGCTCGAGCCAGCTGGCGTAGGGGGCGAAGTCCTTTCCTACGGTTGCCATCGGCAAGCCCTTACCGCCGAGCAGGGCGAGATTGTAGGTGATGTTGCCGGCGCAACCCCCGAATTCCCGTCGCATCTCGGGGACCAAGAAGGACACGTTCAGAATATGCACCTTGTCGGGCAGGATGTGGTTCTTGAAGCGATCGTGAAACACCATGATGTGGTCATACGCGAGCGATCCGCAGATCAGTGCCGACATCGATAACTCCCTTGCCGCTGATTACGTTGTCACCTGTGGTCAACCAATGAGCTCCTGCACATAGGTCGGCAATGCGAAGCTTCCCCGGTGGATGTGTGCATTGTAGTAGCGAAGGCCCTGTTGCACACACCGGCTCGCCTCAAAGTCGGCGAGTGGATCATAGCGCTTGGAGCAGAAGGCGAAGCTCCACAGCGCACTGGGGTAGGTGGGTACATGGGCGAGATACATCCGCACGATGGGAAAAACCGTACGCAGATTCTGGTAGATCTTCTTGATGCTCTCTTGATTCAACAGCGGCGATTCCGTCTGTGGCACGAAGATCCCGTCTTCGCCGAGCCGGTCGTAGACCGTCTGGTAAAACGAGCGCTGAAACAACACCTCAGCCGGCCCGATGGGGTCGGAGGTGTCGCCCAAAATAACGTCGTACATCTGATCGGTGGTCGCGACAAAATGGGCGGCATCATCATAGACCAGCTCTGCCTTGGGATGACCAAAGGCGGTACCGACTTGTGGGAAAAAACGCTGACTTACCGCCACCACCTGACGATCGATTTCGACCATGGTGGCGTGCTCCACTTGCTCATGTTTCATGACTTCCCGCAAGGTGCCGCCATCGCCACCGCCGATGATCATCACGCGGGCGGGCTTTGGGTGCACATTCAGCGGCACATGGGAGATCATCTCGTGGTAAACGAATTCGTCCTTTTCCGTGATCATGATGGAGCCATAGAGCACCAGCGCGCGCCCGAACTGCTCGGTGTCGATGACATCGATGCGCTGGAAGTCTGAGACTTCGCTATAGAGCACCCGGGAAACCTTCAAAGTAAGGCCAGCGCGGCCATTGTGAAGCTCCGTAAACCACATGTTCCAGAGGTTTTCCATGGATTCTTCTCGAACGAGCTCGTTCATTGCTACCTCCCCTTTTCGCTCAGTCGATGGCGATCGCTTTGGTGACAGGAATGCCGTTGAAGGTGGTCGCGCTCGCCGTGGTGTATGCGCCCATATCATGAGCGATGATGAGATCCCCTAAGTCGAGCGGTGGCAAAAACTCCTCCTTAGTGATGACATCGAAAGAGTCACAGGTCGGTCCCGACAACACGCAAGGCTCGGGCTCACCTTCCTTGAGGCAGGTGAAGCGATACTGAGCATGGTCAAAGACGCAGCCGGAGAAAGAGCCATAGAGGCCATCCTCGAGATAGTACCATGTCATCCCCTGGCGGCGCGCCTTGCCGATGACCCGCGTGAGCAGCACCGCCGCCGATGCCGACAGCGCCCGCCCGGGCTCGGCAATGAGGCGGGTATCAGGAAAATAGGCATTCAGAGCCTCGCGAATCGGCTTGCAGAAGCTCTCGACGCTGAGCATGTGTGTTTTATAGGAAACTGGAAAGCCGCCCCCGATATCCAGCAGCTCCAGTGGGTGTCCTTCTAGAGCCATACGATTAAAAATGCCTCGGCACTGTACCAACATGTCCACGTAAGGCTGAGGGATGAAAGCCTGGGAGCCTACATGGAAGGAAAGCCCTTGGGGCTTGAGCCCGAGATCGAGCGCCTTGGTCAGCAGCGCCTCGGCTTCCGTCGGTGGACAGCCAAATTTAACTCCCAGATCCACGACACAGTTGGGGTTAACAACGCCAAGACGCAGCACCACGTCGGCGCCCTTGCAGGCTCTGGCGATCTTTTCCAGCTCCAGCGCATTATCACAGAAGAAGCTTCGGACCCCGTGGTCGGCGAGGTACTCGATGTCGCCGAACCTCTTGATGGGATTGGTATAGATGATGCTCTCAGCACCAACGCCAAGGCTGAGTACCTGTTCTAGCTCGCCCACCGAAGCCACGTCGAATCCTGCCCCGAGATCCACTAGCGTGCGCAACAGATCCGCGTTGGGATTGGACTTGACGGCATAGTACAGCCGTACCTGAGGAAGCTGGGCTTGTAACCGATGATAATTGTCGGCCACCGTCTCCCTCGAAATAAGCAACAGCGGCGACCCGTGGTGCGCCACGATTTGTTCGAGATCAAGGTGAGCAAGGTTCATGGGTCCGCTTCAATGACTGAGGAAACTAAGACTAAAGTGACACCCGAAGCCGATACGCCGCGGGGCGGTAAGGCGCAGTCTTTCTTCACGGGCAGCTGACAAACAGGAGCGCCGGGAACACGTACCGCCCTTGCACCTACCCGTCGAACTACTCGAGCGCTGCTAAACCACCCGTTCGTCGCGTTGCGGTTCAATAGCAAAAGAACCCGCGAGGTATCGTCCCGTATGGGAATCTACTGTGCGAGCCACCTGTTCAGGAGTACCGGTGGCGATGATACGGCCACCCCCGTCACCTCCTTCCGGTCCCATATCCACCACCCAGTCGGCGGTCTTGATCACGTCCAAATTGTGTTCAATGACGACGATGGTATTCCCCCGCTCCCGCAGCCGGTGCAATACTCGCAGCAGCTGCTCGATGTCGTGAAAGTGCAAGCCGGTGGTCGGCTCATCGAGAATGTAAAGCGTACGGCCAGTTTCGCGCCGGGAAAGCTCCTTAGCGAGCTTTACCCGCTGCGCCTCGCCGCCCGAGAGAGTGGTGGCACTCTGGCCAAGCTGAACGTAGGCCAGGCCCACATCGATAAGTGTTTGCAGCTTGCGCGCGAGGATAGGCACCGGGTCGAAGAAGCGGCGCGCATCCTCCACCGTCATGGAGAGCACTTCGTGGATGCTGCGCCCCTTGTAGCGGACTTCCAATGTCTCTCGGTTATAGCGTTTTGCCTTGCAGACATCGCAGGGGACGTAGACGTCGGGCAAAAAGTGCATCTCCACCTTAATGAGGCCATCACCTTGGCAGGCCTCGCATCGGCCGCCGCGCACATTGAAGCTGAACCGACCGGGCAAGTACCCTCGGGAGCGCGCCTCGGGCGTGCCGGCAAACAATTCGCGAATCGGCGCAAACAACCCGGTGTAAGTGGCTGGATTAGAACGCGGTGTGCGCCCGATAGGACTTTGGTCGATGTCTACCACCTTATCGAGCTCATCGAGCCCGGTAAGCGCATCGTGGGGTGCCGCATCGGCACCGGCGCCATTGAGCTGCGCGGCCGCCGCACGATAAAGAGTGTCATTGATGAGCGTGGACTTTCCTGAACCGGAGACTCCGGTAACACAGGTCATCAGCCCCAGCGGGATCATGAGATCGACACCCTGCAGATTATGGCCCCGAGCGCCCTTGAGCATGAGCAAGCGTTTGGCATTCACTGGCGTTCGATTGCTCGGCACCCGAATTTGGCGGCGGCCCGCGAGATACTGCCCGGTGAGCGAAGCGGCATTGGCGGCGATTTCCTGCGCAGAGCCCGTGGCGACGACCTGACCGCCGTGAATTCCTGCCCCGGGCCCCATGTCGACGACGTAATCGGCGCTGCGTATCGCCTCTTCGTCATGCTCGACCACGACCACCGTGTTGCCCATATCCCGAAGTCGCGTCAGTGTATCGAGGAGGCGCCGATTATCCCTCTGATGCAGCCCAATGGAAGGCTCGTCGAGAATATACATCACTCCCACAAGGCCCGCCCCAATCTGGCTCGCCAGACGAATTCGCTGCGCTTCCCCACCGGAGAGAGATTGCGCCGCCCGATCCAAGGCCAAGTAGTTGAGCCCGACGTCCACCAGAAACTGCAATCGCTGGCGGATCTCCCTGAGGATTTTCGCCGCGATCTCGCCGCGCTGGCCCTCGAGCGTTAGCGCGGAAAAAAACCGCTGGGCCTGCCCCACCGGCAACGCCACGATTTCGGGTAGGGCCTTTCCCCGCACAAAGACGTGCCGGGCATAGCGGTTGAGGCGGGTACCTTCACAGCTCGAACAGGGTTTGATGCCAACGTAGCGCGCTAGCTCGTCGCGTACAATGCTGGACTCCGATTCCCGATAACGGCGTTGCATATTAGGGATAATCCCTTCGAAAGGATGCGTGCGGCGGCTACTGCTGCCGTAGGTAAAGCGAATCGTATCCTTACCGCTGCCATAGAGAATGACCTGGCGGGTTGGCGCCGGTAGCGCATCGAACGGCGTATCGATGTCAAAGCCATAATGGGATGCTAGCGCCTCGACCATCTGATAATAGTAGGCGTTGCGACGATCCCACCCTGGAATGGCGCCCCCGGGTAAGCTCAGCTCGGGATGAGCCACAATGCGTTGCGGGTCGAAGAAGGCCTCGGTACCTAAGCCATCACACTGCGGACAAGCACC
The DNA here is from genome assembly GCA_049282355.1 of Gammaproteobacteria bacterium. Taxonomy (GTDB): domain Bacteria; phylum Pseudomonadota; class Gammaproteobacteria; order HK1; family HK1; genus JAGTVB01. The sequence goes on from JBAPTW010000156.1 coordinate 5,185, forward strand.
GGCCGGGTTATTAAAAGAAAAAATCCGGGGCTCAAGCTCTGGCAAGCTGTAGCCGCAGATAGGGCAAGCAAAGTGCGCCGAAAACAGCAGGTCTGGCTGGTGCGGCTCATCCATCCACACCACGCGCGCCCGTCCCTCGGCGAGCTTCAGCGCCGCCTCGAATGATTCCGCCAAACGCAAGGCCCGATCGGGGTGCACCTTGAAGCGATCCACGACCACCGCGATGGTGTGTTTCTTGCCCCGATCCAGGGCCGGCACCTCATCGATCTCCCACACCTGGCCGTCCACTCGCAATCGTGCATAGCCTTGGGCACGAAGCTGCTCGATAAGCTCTCGATGCTCGCCCTTTCGTGCCTCGACCATGGGGGCAAGAAGCATGAGCCTCGCCCCGGCAGGCTGGGCCAGCACCTGGTCCACCATCTGACTCACGGTCTGCGCCGACAGGGCACCATCATGTTCTGGACAGCGCGGCTCGCCGGCACGGGCATACAGTAGCCGCAAGTAATCGTAAATTTCGGTAATGGTGCCAACCGTAGAGCGTGGGTTGTGGGAAGTCGATTTTTGTTCAATAGAGATCGCCGGTGACAATCCCTCGATGTGGTCGACATCCGGTTTCTCCATGATGGATAGAAACTGGCGCGCGTAAGCAGAAAGAGACTCCACGTAGCGTCGCTGCCCTTCGGCATAGATGGTATCGAAGGCCAGTGATGACTTCCCGGAGCCGGACAAGCCGGTGATCACCACTAGCCGCTCGCGGGGCAGATCGAGGTCGATATTCTGCAGATTGTGAGTGCGGGCGCCGCGAATGCGGATGAAGCTCATCGCCTGGTCCGCGGGCGGGCTCTGCACCAAGTGCCCTTTTCAAGAATGGGCAAGACATCCTTAGCACCAGGGAAGACTGTGTCGAAAATCATCATCACCTCAAATAACTGCCATAGTGATCGTTCCGGCTTGTTCTCGGTGCTAGAATCTGTGGCTACGCTCCAGTTCCCGAAAAGTGAAAGCTGTCAATGGTAAAGTCAATTCCTAGCGCGACGCAAAAGTCAGTTGTTTCTAAGAAGGAGCGGGCTGCGGACGCCATGACGGCAGCGGAGCGACGAGTGGCTCTCAGCTTGTCAGCAATCTTTGCTCTGAGAATGATGGGGCTATTCATGATCCTTCCGGTGCTTTCATTGTATGCCGACCGCTATCAGGGCTATACGCCCACCCTTGCGGGACTGGCCATCGGCATCTACGGTCTGACTCAAGCCCTGTTCCAGATCCCTTTCGGCATGCTCTCCGATCGGGTAGGCCGCAAACCCGTCATCATCGGTGGGCTGCTGCTGTTTGCGCTCGGTAGTGTCATCGCCGCACTTTCCGACTCGATGCTCGGGCTCATCATCGGGCGCGGGCTACAGGGCATGGGGGCCATTGCTGCCGTGGTGATGGCGTTGGCGGCCGACTTGACCCGTGAAGAGCAGCGTACCAAAGCCATGGCCATCATCGGCGCCAGCATTGGCGTTGCCTTCGCCATTGCCTTGATCCTCGGACCCGTCATCAGCCATTGGATAGGGCTTTCCGGTGTGTTCGCCATCACCGCTGTGCTGGCCATCGGCGGCATTCTACTGCTACAGGGCTTGGTTCCAAAGCCCGTAATCCAACGCCGTCATCGCGATGCCGAAACACTGCCAGAGCAAATCCAGCGGGTGCTGCGCGACCGTCAGCTGCTGCGCCTCGACGCCGGTATCCTGATCCTTCATTTGATCCTCACCGCAAGCTTTGTGGTGATACCGCTGCTGCTTCGCGACCATGGCCAGCTCGACGCCAGCAAGCACTGGTTCGTCTATTTGCTGGTGCTCCTGGCATCTGTCTGCTTCATGGCACCGTTTATTCTCATCGCCGATAAATATCGCCTGATCAAGCCCATCTTTGCTGCAGCAGTGCTAATGTTGGCACTGGCTCAACTTGGGTTACTCACATTCCACACGAGCCTCTGGCAGATCGTGCTGCTGATGGTGGTATTTTTCACCGGCTTCAATATCCTGGAGGCAAACCTACCCTCCTTGATATCCCGGCTAGCTCCTCCGGAAACGAAAGGCACCGCCCTTGGCATCTATTCTACCTCACAGTTCCTGGGCGCATTCATCGGCGGGTTGGGGGGTGGCTGGCTACACGCTCATTATGGCCCCGGCGCCGTGTTCGAAGCATGCGCTGTACTCGCACTCGTCTGGTTTGCCTTTGCGCTCACCATGCGCAACCCGCAGACTTTGAGCAGCCATCTCGTAAGGCTTGAGCAGATCAGTGAAGAAGACGCACCCGGAGTGGCTGCAAAGTTGTTGGCGATCCCGGGTGTCGCAGAGGCCGTGGTCATCGCCGAAGAACGTGTCGCGTATTTAAAGGTGGATCGCAAGCACCTCGATCAGCAAGCGCTGCGAGCCATTTCGGCAGCGCAGGCATAGCTTCCATCTCTACGACCAAGCATCTCACCAGTGAGACCCAGGAGAAAGATATGGCACGAGGCATCAATAAAGTCATTCTCATCGGCAATCTCGGGGCCGATCCCGAGGTACGTTATATGCCAAACGGCGCCGCAGTCGCCAATTTGCGGATCGCCACCAGCGAATCATGGCGTGACAAACAAACCGGTGAGCAGCAAGAGCGCACCGAATGGCACCGGGTGGTCTTGTTTCGACGCTTGGGCGAGATTGCTGGCGAGTACCTTCGCAAAGGGTCGAAGGTGTATATCGAGGGAAAACTGCAAACCCGTAAGTGGCAGGGGCAGGATGGGAGCGACCGTTACACGACCGAGATCGTGGCCAATGAGCTACAAATGCTGGATAGCCGCGCCCCGCAAGGCGCTGCTGTCAACCAGCCGCCGATGCCTGAGCCACCAACGGATAACTGGGAAGAACCGAGAAACCGTGGAGACGCGCCGGCATCGACCAGGCCAGCAGCATCGTCTGACAACTTCGATGACGATATTCCGTTCTAAAAACTAAGAAAGCATCCATTGCCATCGGTCATGAGGGCCTTTTTGAATAGCCCTCTGCTTTTTTCCTATGCTTTCAGTGAAATGCTTCCCCTAAAGAAGCCGGTGCGCCGCCCGATTCAGACAACAGAGACAGTCCAGGACAAACTAAGTTCTGTGGGGCTCCAGACTGAATGCGCTTGCACTATCAATCGGAAAGCAGGCTATGGCACCGATGTTACAGAACGATACCGCCCTGATCGTCGATCGCGTGGCCGATGTGCGCCAGTACATCACCTCGGTGCTGCGGCGTCAACTTGGCTGCCGGCGCATCTTGCAAGCGGCTAACCACCCGGAGGCGCAGGCGATACTTGACTCAGGAACTGAGCTTATCAACTGGATTTTCTATGACTGGGATTTGCCGAGCACCGATCCGCAACCTTTTCTGAACGTTTTGCGACAACGCCCTGGATGTCGAGACGCCAATATTCTCATCACCACCCGAAGCCAGCAGAAAGTGGTCCTTGAGGATGCCCTTCGTGCAGGCGGCACCGACTATCTCATCAAGCCTTTCACCTCCTCCATCCTGCTTTTCAAAGTGCGACGCATCAGTCTATCGCGTGAACGGCGTTCCCATGATCGTCTCCAGGTTCATCCGAGCCAAGAAATTGCAATCCGCTTCCAACGGGGTACAAGCACCGCAGGAACCATGGTCAGCATCTCCCACACCGGCTGTCTCACTCGTGCACCCTGCGCCATCGGCGAATCCGCGCGCATCTACGAGACTGCCAGTATGAGGTTTCAAACCGCCGACGGCATGATGGACGTGGAAGCGGAGCTGCGGCGCATCGAGGCGGATTGCGGTCCAGAGCCGTGTCACCAATATATCTTGTTGGCGTTTCATCTTCGCCCCCTTCAGGACGTAGATCAGAAACGTCTTGAGCGGTTCATCGCCGCGCTCGGTTCATCGCCCTTGAGCACAAAAGCTCCGGGCGTCGAAGGCTGATAGGATCAGTTCAGGCGTAAGGCAGACACCTGCAGCTCCACCAAACGATTGCGCACGTCCTCAGCGTCCTCCGCCTCGGGCGTGAGCTCCAAATAGCGGCCGAAATCGGCTACCGCCGCCCTTGGGCACTCAAGGCGCTCATAGAGCTCCCCCCGGTCTCTGAGCTCTTGAGCATTGTTCGGCACGACCGCCAAGATGCGGTCAGTACAGGAAAGGGCTTTTAGCCAGTCATCGTGCTTGAGATAGATGGCCTTGAGATTACGCAGCATGCGAACCAACGTTTCCTTTTTTGTAGCTCCCATCAATAAATGAGGCAGGAAATTACGGGCCGGCACATCACCCCCGAGCAGATGACGGATGCGACCTTCCAGAGCTTTCTCGCTGAGAGAGATACCCTTAAAGAACGGATCCAGTACAACATCACCGTCCTTATGCGAAAACTTCACCAAAAAGTGGCCAGGAAACGAGACCCCCTCTAAGGGAATGCCCAACCGCCAACCGACCTCCATATACACTACCGAGAGGGTAATCGGGATCCCCACTTTGCGATCAAGGACCTCATTGAGGTAGCTGTTCCGGGGATCGGAGTAATTCTCCATGTTGCCGGCAAAACCCTGCTCGTCAAACAGATATTGGTTCAATAAGCGAATCACCTGAAGATGAGAAGCACCTTTAGGAAGTCGGTTTTGAACAGCGGCGGCGATCTCGTCCAACTGCTGTAGATAGGGGGCGACCTGAAGCTGCGGATATTCGTCCACCGCTATCAATAGAGCAGCCTCGGCCAGATTAAGCTCATCCTCAGATCGGGCTACAACGACTTCAAACTGTGATTTTAAAGAATCAGCCATTAAGAGCAGCTACAAATTCACCCTTGTTTAGCACTAACTTACCCTACCTGCGTCGGTCTACCCAGTGGAATCTGTTATGGCGGGATTAGCTGTGTCTTGCAACTGGCTTCTCGAAGATCGTGGGAGCACGTCTCGACGTTAGCCGCGTCTCGGGCCGATCATCCGTCTAGACGCCGAGGTGAGCACGCGGATTAAGGGGCATCTCGCGGGCCATTCGATGATAAAGGGCGCGAGCCGAATCAGTGTTCGGTGACGGGGTAACGATCGTTAACACCACGTACTGGTCGCCGCGTTGCTTCCCCCCAACGCCTCTGCCTCGCAGCCGCAGCTTTCGCCCAGATTGGGAACCGGGCGGGATCTTGAGGTCGACAACGCCGTCAAGGGTGGGAACCTTGATGGTGGCGCCAAGAGCCGCTTCCCATGGTGTGATGGGCAAATCGAGATACACATCTCTACCCTCCACGCGATACAGCCGATGAGGCGTAATCTCAACCTCCAGGTACAGGTCGCCCCTTGGGCTGGCGCCGATGCCGGATTGCCCTTGCCCGGGCAGCCGAATCCGCTGACCTGCCACAATGCCCGATGGGATCTTCACCCGCAAGGCGCGGGCCCTCGTCACCAACCTTCCAGCGCCATCCCTCTCGGGCACCTGCAGCTGAAGTGAGCGCTCGGTACCCCGAAAGGCCTCCTCCAAAGTAACTTGGACTTTGACGAGCGTATTATTCCTGGGGCGCGAAGTTCTACTGGAAAAGCCAGACTCCGGACCCGGCTGGGAGCGCCCGAAAAGCGTCTCAAAAAAATCGCTGAAGCCGAACGGACCCGCATTACGAAAGCCACCCAAATCAAAGGAGGAGCTCCATTCGGGTGGTGGTGTGAACTCCTCGCCCGCTCGCCAGTTCGCGCCTAAGCGATCATATGCTGCCCGCTTCTCGGCATCCTCCAGAACTTCATAAGCTTCGCTGACTTCCTTGAAGCGCTCTTCCGCATCCGTCTCTTTGCTGACATCGGGATGGTATTTGCGCGCGAGACGGCGATAAGCTCGCTTGATCTGGTCGCGCGTAGCATCGCGTGATACGCCGAGCGTTTGGTAGTAATCCTTGAATTTCATGCCGCTCTGCCTAGGAAATGGGTAAAACCAGCTATTCGACGCCGAGCGTTCTTGGCGCCGCTCAAGAGAAAAAAAGGCAAAGGATATCTGCCACCGTCAACGGATACCCGCAAACACGGTGACGCCGAAACGAACGTCCACCACAGGTCGCTTATCTCTACTTGCAGATATAAGGTTAATTCACTTCATTATCAAGCACATCAGCACGATCTCCGAAAAGGCGGCCATGGTGCCAATGGGTGTGAGCACATGACGACAGGATTGGTGCACAACGCATTACTGTGCGCCGCAACTTCCTTCAGCCTGTGGCCGTGCATCAATCCTTGCCGACGGTAATGGCTTCAATGCGCTCACAGTCGCCACCTGTCCTCAATTTCCAAGGCTCGCTATACTACTATAGTGAGTTAGCTTGTTTTTTCCCGCGGGCAACCGAGTAGTACACATGGACAAGAAGCGCGTCTACCGTATCGTCTTTCATAGTCAGGGAAAGATCTATGAAGTTCATGCGCGCCACGTCGGGCAGGGAAATCTGTATGGGTTCGTCGAAATCGGAGATCTTATCTTTGGCGAGCGCAGCGCGGTGCTGGTCGATCCCTCGGAGGAGCGTCTAAAAGCCGAGTTCCAAGGAGTAAAAGTCACCTATGTGCCATTGCATGCCGTTATTCGCATTGACGAAGTGGATAAAGAGGGCGCCAATAAAATCTCCGCGGGTGATACCACGGGCAATGTAACGCCGTTTCCGATTCCGTTTTATCCGCCTCGAGGGGGCCCAAGCTCATCTTAGAAGCTGTTTTAAAATGTCGCGAGCGCGGGGAGACGCAGGCGCACGGTGGCGAGCCACCGGAGTGTACAAGGTCGTACATGAGGATGGCGAGCCGCCGCGCAACGCCGCTCAGCCAAGCGCAGTAGTTTTTAAAACAGCTTCTTAGTCGCCCCATTTCGCCTCTCAACGCCTTGCTCTCGGGCTGCTTGCGACGGTTTCGTCACACCGCTGATCGGCCTAGGATCTGCCGCCACGCTCAAGGCTGAGCTTCGCGAGGAGAAAACTGCGTCGCCGAGCCGCTCGGTCGTGGTCTTGACCCGGTGGTAAAGCGCAAAGAAGAGTCTCCACGTCCGCGATTTCTTTTCGCAACGCGACTTCTTTAGGCAAAACGCCCGCATTCTTGAGGATCCGGTAGGCCATACGCAGCTCCGGCGAAATAAGGCCGTGATCGTCTCTCGGTAAGGGTTTTCCACTTCCCGCAAGCCCATCGAACTCGCCCTTGGCCATCGCTTCCGCGATGCGTCCCTCTGCTAGCTGCGCAAAAATTTCCACCGCAATTCACCGCCAAACGATCGCTGCAAGTCCCACTTAATCGGGCTCTTTTCTCGAAGCCGCTGCCCTACCCCCCATAAGCCCCTGTGGACCGAAAAGCTCGATAGGAACGGGAAACAGTATCGTCGATGTCTTGTCATTGGAAAGGTCGATCATGGTCTGAAGATAACGCAGCGTGATCGCCTGCGATTGCTGCGACAGCACCTTGGCCGCCTGAAGTAATTTCTCGGAAGCCTGCAGCTCCGCTTCCGCCATGATGATTTTCGCCCTCCGCATGCGCTCGGCCTCCGCCTGCTTGGCGATCGCACGAATCATGCTCTCATCGAGATCGACGTGCTTGATCTCCACATTGGCAACTTTGATGCCCCAAGCGTCCGTCTGCTTATCGATGATTGCCTGAATATCGGCGTTGAGCTTCTCCCGTTCCGCCAACATCTCGTCAAGCTCATGCTGGCCTAGCACTGAACGCAAGGTGGTCTGCGAGATCTGGCTCGTGGCCATGTGGAAATTTTCCACTTGAACAATTGCTTTTTGAGGATCGAGCACCCGAAAATAGATCACGGCATTGACCTTCACAGAAACATTGTCTCTGGAGATCACATCTTGGGTCGGTACATCGAGCACGATGGTGCGCAGATCGACCTTGACCATTTGCTGAATTCCCGGCAGGACGATGATTAGCCCAGGGCCCTTTACCTTGTAAAAACGGCCGAGAAAGAAGATGACGCCGCGCTCATACTCACGCAGGATCCTGACAGAGAGGATCACCAGCAGCAGCAATAATAAAGGAATATAAAGGTAAGAAAGCATTTCCAATGTCAGATCTCCTTCTCCAGCGGCTCAACCGTTACCGTGAGACCTTCCAGAGCGCATACCCTGACACGCTGGCCTTTGACCACAGGGCGCAGCGTCTCGGCCTCCCAACGTTCGCTGTGGACGCGCACATAGCCGTGTGAATCGAACGCTTCGAGCGCCTCCCCTGTCGCGCCCACCATTTGCTCCTGCCCGCTGACCACGGGCTGTCTTCGCTGACGCAAGAAAAGGGTCATGACGACCATGAAGAAGGCGGCACTCACAACGGTCACCGCCATCACCAGCGGCAATGACAGTGTGTACCCCTCCACATCGGTCTCCATGAGGATCAGAGAGCCGATAGCAAAGGCGATGGCGCCACCGATGCCAAGCGCCCCGAAGCTCGGCATAAACACTTCGCCCACCATAAAGGCAATGCCGAGCAAGATGAGCCCAAGGCCTGCATAGTTAACGGGAAGCACCTGAAAGGCATACAGCGCCAGCAGAATAAAGATAGCGCCCGCGACGCCAGGTAAGATTCCGCCCGGATTAGAGAGCTCAAAGAACAGCCCGTAGATGCCTAAGAGCATGAGAATATAAGCAACATTTGGGTTGGTAATGATGCCCAGCAGCTCGCTACGCCAATCCGGTTCTATCGTCACCAACTGCGCGTTCTTCGTTTGCAACACCCGGGGCTTCCCCAGCACCTCGACTTTTCGGCCATCGAGCTGTTCAAGGAGCTCAGTGGCATCGGCCGCCATCAGGTCGATCACACCCTTTTCGAGGGCATCTTCTGCACTCAAACTCGCCGCATCCCTGACCGCCTTTTCCGCCCATTCGGCATTGCGCCCCCTCATCTGCGCCAGCCCGCGAATATAAGCCACCGCATCGTTGACGATTTTGCGTTTTTTAGCCCCACCGAGCGACTCTTGCTCTCGCCCTTTGGCGTCTGTGTCGTCATCGCCTGTCGGCTTTCCGTTGCCATCGCCCTTCGCGGGTGCATTTTCCTTCCCTGGCTGCTGGTCGCCCCCGCCCGGCAAACCACCAGGGGCAATCTCCACCGGTGTTGCGGCACCCACGTTGGTCGCTGGCGCCATTGCCGCCACGTGGCTAGCGTACAAAATGTACGTACCGGCGCTTGCCGCGCGCGCCCCGCTTGGCGCCACATAGGTCACCATGGGGACAGAAGCGCCGACGATCGCCTGGATGATGTCTCGCATCGAGGAATCGAGGCCGCCCGGGGTGTCCATACGCAGGATCACCACCATGGCGTGCGTGTTTTCGCCCCGCTGGATACCGCGGCGCACAAAGTCACTGGTCGCAGGACCAATGGCTCCCTTGACGGTCAACATCAGAGCCTGGGATCGCTCATCATCCGTAGGCGAAGCAGCCACCATCCCCCGCAAAGCGAGTGCTGCAAGCACAAGGCAGGCAAGCGCTTTCATCGCCACCAAGGCCGCTTGGATCGAACGCAAGCGCCACAATCGCCGCCCTTGCATCGCGGCTGTCCGAGGAACCTGGCGATAATAATGGCTAGCCAAGGTCTTGCTGCAGTGGCGATTTCCAGTCCTTATAGGGGTGCGTCACGAGGGAGACATTATAGTAACGCGGATCGGCGGACACCTCTTCACCGATCCAGTGAGGCTTTGAAAACGGCTCATCCGCATGACTCAGCTCAATTTCCGCCACTACCAACCCCGCATTTTCCCCTTCAAAGACATCCACCTCCCAAACATGACCGCCGTACGGCACCAGGTAACGCGTCTTCTCGATCAGGGGTCTCGCGCAGAACCGGTCCAGCAGTTCGGCGGCATCCTCTAAGGGGATCGGGTATTCGTATTCCGCCCGACTCACTTCCAGAGTAATGCTCTTGATATTGAGAAAGCCCTGATCACCGGCGATGCGCACCCGAACCGAAACAGACTTTGCCTCCGAGAGATAACCCTGCTGGTAGCGTGTAGCACGGGAAGCCAGCTTGCGCCAACCATCGTTGCACAATAGAAATTTGCGTTCGATCTCGGTACCCATTGCCTCAATTACATTTGCATTGCACCCGATAGACCATGATGTTAAGAGAGGCCATGGTCATTGTTTCGTCAGCATCACCATTCAAGGGTAAAACCGTGCTCGGAATCTGTAGGCAGTCAATCGCCTTGCCACAAGGGTGTGTTCAGCAGGGATGCTGGACTCAAGTCTACAAGGGT
>JBAPTW010000157.1:0-2622 GCA_049282355.1 Gammaproteobacteria bacterium
GGCATCGGATGAGAAAAGGCATCAGCAAGCGGGCGCGAACAGAAGTGATCGCGGCCCTGCGTCAACGGTATCAGTCGGCAACGAAAGCGGAAAAGGCAAGGATCCTGGACGAGTTTGTGGCCGTTGCCCAATGCCATCGGAAGCACGCGGTTCGGCTACTGGGAAACGGCGATGAAGCACGGGCGCCGAGCGTACGGGTCGATGGTCGACGGGTTTACGACGAGGCGGTCAGCGAGGCGCTGATTATCGCCTGGGAGGCCGCGGACAGGATCTGTGGGAAGCGATTGAAGGCGATTCTGCCGAGCCTGGTGGACGCGATGGAGCGCCACGGTCACCTTAATCTCGAACCCACGGTTCGTGAACGCGTGCTCGGCGTGAGCGCGGCCACGATCGATCGGTTGCTCGAACCGGTACGAAGCAAGGCCGGTCGACGCCGGCGCCGACGGGGAGGCAAAAAGATCAGCCAGCAGGTCCCCATCCGTACCTTTGCGGATTGGCATCAACCACCACCGGGTTACCTCGAGATCGATTTCGTGGCCCACTGTGGTGGCTCGCTGAGCGGGAGCTTCATCCACAGCCTCGTGGTGACCGACGTGTGCTCAGGCTGGACCGAGGCCGTTCCCCTGCTGGCCCGGGAACAGTCCCTGGTGGTGGCGGGACTCGAAGCCATCGACCGACAGCTCCCGGTACCGACGCTCGGGATTGACGCCGACAACGACAGCGCCTTCATCAACGAAACACTGCTCGGTTATTGTGAGCGCAAGCCGATCGAGTTTACGCGCTCGCGGGCCTATCGGAAAAACGACCAGGCCTGGATCGAACAGAAAAATGGTGCGGTCGTGCGTCGGTTCGTGGGCTACGATCGCTACGCTGGACCGATTGGCGGTCAGACCCTGGCGCACCTGTATGCCGCGGTTCGCCTGTACGTGAACTACTTCCAGCCATCGTTTAAGCTGCTGGAGAAAACGCGAGCGGGAGCGAAGGTGAGAAAACGGTACGACCGGCCGACAACACCCTGTGACCGTCTGCTCGCCCACCCTTCGGTCGATGCCGAGATTAAAGCAGCGCTGCAACAACAGCGCATGCGACTTGATCCCATCGAGCTCCTGCACCGCATTCGGGACGCCCAGGCGGCGCTGGCCGATCCGCAACTGGCCAGCGGTCCTCACCCTGAGCGTCTCGAAGCGTTCCTGGCACGGCTCCCAGACCTCTGGCGTTTGGGGGAGGTTCGCCCGACCCATGCCCAGCGTTCAGCAAAACCGCGCACCTGGCGCACGAGGAAAGACCCCTTCGAGGGGGTGTGGTCGGAGGTTTTGCTCTGGCTGCAGCACAACCCCGATGCCACGGCGAAAGCGCTGTTCGAGCGCCTGCGCAACCACTATCCCGGTCGGTTCACTGACGGTCAAATTCGAACCCTGTATCGCCGAGTCAAGCAATGGCGCAGCATCATGGCCAGCCAACTGCTCTACGCCGGAGTGGCTTACGATGAAACCCAAGTGATCGGCGCCCTTCCCGAACTTGAAAGATAAGGTGAAGTGTTTCCCCACATTCGAGGCGCCGGTGATCGCTGTTTCGTTAAATGTAAAGGAGTCCCTCATGGAGAAAGGCAGCACGAAGCGGGGGTATCCGAATCGACAAGGTAAACAACCACCTGAGCGGCGCAGCAGTGCGGCGAGGTGGCAGACATCACGGAAAGCGAGGCGGAGTAACTATAAAGTGCCGCCACGGTCTCGAGACTGAATCAGAAAATCTACTGGTGCACTAAGCGGTGGCGCAATCAGCCGCTTGAGGGGGATTTTTCCTAGAGTCACCTCGGTTGCCTGGTGCTGAGACGGCTTTCGGTGGGGAGGCCAGAAGGTCTCCTCGGGAGGGGGCGTCAAATCGGAGAGACAGCGACGGTGCTCGGCGCATTCTGGGCGTGTGCAAAAAGCCGCTATGAAAAATACATCGAGCGAGTCGGCGTTCCTCGGTTCGTTTTATGCCTGAGAAACCCATCATCTCCATGCCGGCGTAAAGGGCGGGTCGAATCGGTCACCGAGTCCTATCCCGAGGCCGATGGGTAGCCTCGGCGCGGCGCATGCTTGCGGCCACGTGGTTTCCCACGCTCCCCACCGCTAGCGGGCCAAAGTCGCCGCAATGCGCAAAGCGGCCCATGACCGCAACCGCCGTGAGCCAGCGGTTCGTGAGGCCACGGACGTCATGATCAAACTTCAAACTTTGAGCTCAAGGTGGCCGGCTTCGTGGGAAACGGGTGGCAGAAATTCGTGGATTACGCAATGCCCGCCTACTGTGCCCATCCTTGCGCTCACTGGGTCAAGTTGAAAACCCCCATCTGGTGGGACGATTGTTGAGAGCAGTCCACGCTGGAACCAGGCTGTTGGGGCAACTCCCGATGGTCATTCTGCTCTGAGGTGGGTTGCCGCCCGGGTCAGGCACTTCGTGCCCAAAAACTGGGGCATGTGCGTTGCCGCGAATATGAAACTGTCCGTAGAGCGCGCCTAAAGAGACGGACGATTCGGTCACCTGCGCTTTCCCAGCACAGCCGCCCTACAATCTAGGTGCAGATAATTCTCGACATGACCGCCCGAAAAGTGGGTAACATTTCCCGGTGAGGCAACACGA
>JBAPTW010000158.1:0-103111 GCA_049282355.1 Gammaproteobacteria bacterium
GACCAGCTATAAGTGGGTAGGATCTCGGCAGACATTGTCGTCCTTAGAGCGAGGCAGCGCGTGACGCGCGAAGTGGAATGTGGGGCGTCTTGTAGTTAGCGGAAATATGATTGAGGGGAAAAACCGGATCACCAAAGCCGAAATGATTGGAGCTCGACATACTCCCGGGACCCTCCTTGGCACCTGCTGAGTCGCGTGATTTTGAGTCCACCAAAGTAAACACCCTCGGACTTAGGCACAAAGCGTACCACCAATGGCTCGCATGACTTCTGGACAAAAGCAGGAAAGATTTGGCGCCCATCTTGGCTTCTCAAAGGATCGTTGCTCGGAGCCTTGGCTACTATTTGGCGCCGCATGTCGTGCATCCTGACGTCAATCTCCTGACGGGACATAGCCCGGCGACCATAGCGTTACCTGGCAAAATCGACGCACGAGAAAACAACCTTTAGGAAGACCTACAAAGTGACGTATCGCATCAGATCAGCGCCAAAACCACCTGCGGCGCGTGATCGGGGATCGGCCATTGAAAGTCACCGCTTAATAACGCCCGTCATGCCGCAGCGACGTCAATGTCTTGACCGGACTTTGGTCAGGGCGACGAAAACCCGAAGCGGCTCAGAGGGGACGTTTCATGAAGTCCATCGCCTGTCGGTAGAGCATGTTTCGTTTTTCACCGCTGAGCCGGGCAGCAATTGTTACCGCCTGCTTAACCGGTAGCAGTGGTAGCAACGCCAGCAGGACATCTGCGCCGCGCACAATGACCCCGGGTGCTTCGATTTCGGCGGTGCCTTCAATGAGGATGACGAATTCTCCTTTTCGTTGCTCCGGGTTGGCCTGCAGCCAGGCGTGCAGATCGCTTAGCGTATCTTGTCGGAAGGTCTCGAAGGTCTTGGTGATCTCGCGTGCCAGGACGCCCTGGCGATCCTCACCGAAGACAGCCGCCATATCCTCAAGCGTTGCCAATAGGCGATGGGGCGCCTCAAAAAAAACCAGTGTACGAGGCTCGCACGCCAGCGCCCGCAGGCGGCGAAGCCTTTGCGACTGCTTAGGCGGTAAGAAGCTCTCAAACACGAAGCGATCGGTTGGCACGCCAGCGGCACTCAACGCACAGGTCAGTGCGCTCGGACCCGGGATCGGAACCACCGCAAGGTGGCGCTCGCGCAGCGCGCGCACCAGCAGATAGCCCGGATCACTGATAAGCGGGGTACCCGCATCAGAGATGAGCGCGATATTCTCGCCGGCCTGCAACCGCGCGATGATTTTGGGTAGCCTTCTGTATTCATTGTGCTCATGCAGCGCCTGCAGAGGCGTCTGCACCCCGAAGCGCCGAAGCATCGGTAAACTATGTCGCGTGTCCTCTGCGAGTATCAGATCAACTTGGCCAAGCACTTGCACGGCTCGACCCGTGATATCATCGAGATGCCCTATGGGGGTAGCCACGACATAAAATATGCCAGCTTCCATTTGACAGTCTGACCTTTCGTTGAGAATACTTTGCCCACCATCGCCAGAGCAGGGTTTATCGCAGTCTCAATGGTACACTTTCGCAAGCGCCATCTGCTCGCTATTGCCCTAGTACTGTTGGCCGGATGTCAAGCGGTTCCACCGACGGGCTCGCAAGCAACCCGGCCTGCTCAACCTACCGATGAGCTCGCCATAACCCTGCGCGCGCAAGGCAAGCTGGTGGAAGCGGCTAATGAGTATCTGCGGCTAGCCGTTACGGTAGACTCGCCGCAGGCGGATAGCTATCGTCTGGAAGCGATCGCTGCACTCATCGAGGCAAATGCTTTGGCACGGGCCCACTCGCTCCTGCTGCAACCGCTCTCACCTCTCGCCTCCCGCGATATGCGCCAACGCCAGGACCTGCTGCGAGCGGTTCTCGCGCTGGCAGAACAACGCCCAGCAGCGGTACTGTCGATCCTGCCCGAAACTTTTGCGCTAGAAGCAACGCCGGAGCGCGGCGCAGAGGCTCACCGGCTGCGGGCCCAAGCATACCTGCAACTTAAGCAGTACATCGACGCGGCACACGAGCACGTCAAGTTAGAATTGGTACTGCAGGACCCGGAAGCGATTCGCGCCAACCGTCAACATCTCTGGCATACGCTTGCCCGACTCAACCCCGAGGCTCTGGCGCAATATGCCAGCGCTCCGCCGGCAACTCTCGACGGCTGGATCGAGCTCGCCACGCTGTCACGCAACGCGCTCATCGATCCGGCGGCGTTTCTCATGGCAATCGATGCTTGGCGCGATCGCTATCCCAGACACCCGGCCAGCGAGGAAACGGTTCCTGAGCTCGTCGCACTTAGTCAGGGGCAGAGCGCACAGCCGCGTCAGCTCGCTCTGTTACTGCCCTTCGACGGTCCCTTTGCGAAGGCTGCCGAAGCCATCCGGGATGGGTTTCTCGCGGGCTGGTTCGACGACCCCAGTCCACTGCGACCAACCGTCATCATTCGCAGCACCGCTTCAGCAAGCATCCCAACCCTCTACCGTGAGGTCCTCAACGAAGGTGCGGACTATGTCGTGGGTCCCCTTGACAAGCCTGCCGTCACGGCATTGTCCTATCTCCCCGACCTCGCGATACCGACGCTCGCCCTAAATTACGTTCCCCCTCGCACAATGAAGCCGCAATCAATGGAAAGCGGCTTGCCCATAAGCACGCCGGAGACAGTGTCACAACTTTATCAATTCTCGCTGTCTCCGGAAGCCGAGGCCCGAGAGGTCGCCAAACGCGCGTGGGACGACGGTCATCGCAACGCGGCCTTGCTGTTCCCAGAGGGGTCGTGGGGAACGCGGGTCAGTGAAGCGTTCTCGGCAGCATGGGGCGAACTTGGCGGCCAAGTGACGGCCTCCCAGGTTTATTCCAGTGATACACAGCAGATGTCCTCTGCGGTCAGGCAACTTCTCGACATTGACGAGAGCGAACAACGTTTTCAATTACTCAAGACGACCCTAAAACGGCGGCTGAAGCACACGGCGCGACGGCGCCAGGATATCGACTTCATTTTCATGGCGGCTTTTCCCCAGGAGGCTCGGCAGCTAAGGCCGCTGTTGCGCTTCTATCATGCCGCGGAGGTCCCAGTCTACGCGACCTCTCAGGTGTTTTCCGGCGTCGATGATCCGCGTGCGGACGCCGACATCGATGGTGTCACTTTTGCCGATATGCCCTGGCTCTTGATCGATAAAGGGCAAACGGCCGAGCTACGCCAGCAACTACAAGCACTCTGGCCCGACCCGCTCTCACAGTACGGCCGGCTCTATGCCTTCGGGCTCGATGCTTATCGCATCGTTCCTTATCTTAAGCAGCTGGAGACGCAACCCTTCGTGGAGTTTCCGGGCATTACCGGCCGGCTAGTCATGAACGGGGAACAGCGCATCGAGCGTCGGCTCTTATGGGCACAGTTTAGGAACGGCGTACCTCAGCTTCGCACCACCTCCACGGTGGCCACTGCGCCATGACACGCGACCCTGAGGGGGCACCATCCTTGCGGGGCGGATGGGCAGAGGATGTTGCGCAACGATTCCTTCAGCAACAGGGTTTAACACCCCTTAAGCAAAACTATCGTTGTCGACTGGGAGAAATCGATCTCATCATGCGCTACCAAGGCACCATCGTTTTTGTCGAGGTCAGGTATCGCCGCCGGGTCGATTTTGGAAGCGGGGTAGAATCAGTGAACAAACGTAAGCAAAGGAAACTTATCGCTGCAGCGCAATATTTCCTCGGGCGTCATGCCGGTACATCTTCGGCACCCTGCCGTTTCGACGTCGTCGCCATATCCGGTTTCGGCAGCTCACCTTCACTGTCGTGGATCCCAAATGCCTTTGAGGCATTTTGGTAGACGGCACGTGACGCTTGATTTCCTCGTCACGAGCGTCAACGCGTCGCACCTCGCCTTCTGGTTAACCTCATCTGGCAACCCGGAGTCGGTTACAGACATGGAGAAATTCAATCAAAGGGAATGGTTCGTCATGAGGCGTACACTTGTCCTGGCCCCGCTCCTTAGCCTCGTCGTGCTACTTATCCAGGGTTGTGCTGCGGCTGTTATCGGTGGCGCCGCCACCACCGCCGTGCTCGCTGCCGATCCGCGCACCACTGGCACCATCCTCGACGACGAAATGATCGAGTTCAAGATCATCGAAGCCTTGTACGACCAACCGGAGCTCAGCCAGCAAAGTCATCTCAATGTCACGAGTTACAACGGTAACGTGTTGCTCACGGGGGAGGCCACAAGCGAATCGATCCGCCAACGCCTCGGGGAGCTAGCGCGCACTGTACCGAAAGTCCAACACGTGCATAACGAGATGATCATTGCCGCCCCGAGCTCCGCCCTCACGCGTTCGAGCGATAGTTGGATTACCGCCAAAGTCAAATCCCGTTTGGCGGCCGCAGACGACGTGAGCGCGGTCGATATCAAAGTCGTTACCGAGAACGGCACGGTTTACCTGATGGGATTGGTAAGCCAGGCGGAAGCGAAGGAGGCCACCGAGGTAACGCGCCAGACGTCGGGTGTGCAGCGCGTCGTGAAATTGTTTCAGTATACCGGCGGGTAGAAGGAGAGGGTCGCAGCTCCAGGGCTAATTGCCGACTGTTTCCTCGCTCACGCCAGCAGCTCCCGATAAATGACCGCGTCCTCTTCGGCAAAGCAACAGGCGGTGATCCGCTGCAGGCGTGGTTCAAATTCCCGCATCACCCCGACTGCGATCTCGGCCGCCGCCCGCTTTGGATAGCCATAGACCCCCGTGCTGATAGCCGGAAAGGCCATCGTCTTGACAGCGTTTTCTAATGCCAGGCGGAACGCCTGCCGGTAGCAACTTTCTAGCAATGCCGGCTCGCCACGCCCGCCGCCAGACCAAACCGGCCCCACCACATGGATAACCCATTTTGCGGGCAAGCGAAATCCGGGGGTAATCCGTGCCTCACCGGTGGGACAGTGCCCCACTGCGCGGCAGGCTTCCAAAAGCTCAGGTCCGGCCGCTCGATGAATGGCGCCGTCCACGCCGCCGCCGCCCAACAAACTGGTGTTGGCTGCATTGACAATCGCGTCCACGTCAAGCTTGGTGATATCGGCCACTTCTACGGCAATCATGGACGGCGCTCATGAAATATTGACTTACACGCCGAGGCGATCACTTTACGACTCTCAGCTTCGGTTTCACTTTGTTGTTCCCGCCCGACGCATCAGGCGGTGGCTCGTCTCCAGGACCTGCCTCCTGAAAGGCCATGCCGACGCCGTTTTCCTTAGCATAGACCGCCTGTATCGACTGGGTCGGAACGCGTACCGGGAGTGAGGCACCGCCGAAGCGGGCGCTGAACTCGATCCAGTCATTCCCAAGTTGCAGGTTACGCACGGCACGGGGCGAAACATCCAGCACAATGCGCCCCTCTTGGACATATTGCTGGGGCACCTCGACACCGGGGGCCAAAGCATCCACGATAAGGTATGGAGTCAGCTCATTGTCGACGATCCACTGGTGGATGGCACGGATTAGATAAGGCCGACTCGACTTCATGCTCGCCGCCTGTTTCATTGGCACTCCCTCCACAAGCTTTCGGCGAAGCTACTGTAGGTCACCAGGCCTCGTTCGGCAAAACGTTTTTTGCGAGCCCCGTGCTCTGCGCAAACCCCGCCTTATGGCTGTACTGCTTGCGCTGCAGGCGAAAGAAATCCACGTGGCAGCCGGCGCGCCGCGCGCATCCGAGCGCCTATTCGCGAGCCTTTATGCGGCCAATCCAACGCGGCGCTTGGCGAGAAATGAGGCAGAGCCTCGACAAATTAGGCCGTCACAAGTCCCGCATTTCCCGTTCGCTTTCGGTGAGGCTCGCCTCAAAAGCCTCTCGCTCAAACAGGCGCTCGGCGTACAGCAACAAGGGCCTCGCCTGGGCAGGAAGACTGATACCATAGTGAGGAAGCCTCCATAACACCGGCGCCAGATAGCAGTCCACGAGAGAATAATCATCAATCATGAAGTAACGGGTGTGGGCAAAAATGGGTGCAATGGCGGTGAGTTGATCCCGCAGGTTCCTGCGAGCCTGTTCCGCTTGTTCCCCATCGGCTGATTCCAGCAAAGTTAGGAGGCTGTAGATATCTCGATTGGTGCGGTAACGGTACAGACGATTGTTCGCGCGAGCCACCGGATCAACCGGCATCAGCGGTGGATGGGGAAATCGCTCATCCAAATATTCCATGATGATGTGGGCCTCGTACAGAACGAGCTCCCGATCGATGAGCGTCAAGATCGCGTTATAAGGGTTGAGATCATTGAGCTCCTCCGGTTTCTGGTGCTTGAAAACATTGTGGATCTCAACGTTGATAGCCTTTTCGGCCAAAACGAAACGCACGGCATGGCTCGACGCATCGACCGGATCGGAGTAAAGGGACATGACCGAGCGCCGAGTGGCTAACAGGACCATTTACGAAGTCTCCAGCGCCGTAACTCCGAAGGCCTCTCATAAGGAGCAACCCCTCCGACGCCGTCGTAGACATCGGAGGGGCTACTAATTCTGATGGGCTTCGGGTAAACAGCTTCAGCCTGGGCTCTAGCGCTCAGTGAACATCCTTCCAATATTCTCGGTAGAGCGCATAAGACACTATAAAGAATAATATTATAAATGCCAGTACCCAAAGACCAACCTGGTGACGTTTGGCTTGTGCGGGCTCTCCAACAAAGACTAAGAAATTCACCAGATCGCGCATGTCACGGCTGAACTCCGCCGGCGTCCTCAGACCCGGCGTCTGCAGCTCTAGAGCTTCGATAACTGACGTTTCCTCACCATACTCATCAGTCACTTCTTTGTATACCGGAACTTGGATACCCCGAAGCTTCCACAAAACATCCGGCATCCCGACATCCTTAAACACGAGATTGTTGACACCGTAAGGACGGTGAGGACTGTCATCCTTGTAGAACGTGAGCAGGTAATTGTAGAGCCAGTCAGCACCCCTAGAGCGCGCGGTGACCGAGAGGTCTGGCGGTGGATTACCAAACCAGCGCTTAGCATCATTCGAGGACATGGCCACATCCATTGGCTGCGTGACTTTGTCTGCGGCAAACATCAGATTGCCTTGCACCTGATCTTCCGTAAGCCCCAGACCTTTGGCCATCTGGTTATAACGCATGTAGCGAGCGCTATGGCAGCTGAGACAGTAGTTCACGAACAGCCGCGCACCCCGTTGTAATGAGGCCTGATCGGTAATATCCACTTCTGCCGAACGAAGAGGGACGCCCTCAGGGCTGGACGCAAGGGAAGCCACGGGGACGAGCAAAAAGAGAAAGGCAACGATAGGTGTTGTCATTTTGCGGTAAGCCTTTCTGGTACGGGCCTAGATTCGTTAAGTCGGGTCAGCACGGGCAAAACGAGGAAGCCGACGAAGTAAACCACCGGGATAAGCACGCTGACCATCATCAGGGTACCCTTGCTCGGATCAAAGCGGATCCAATCGATGACGCCAATCACCGCGAGCACCACCAGGAGCGTCGTCCAAAAAACACCAGCCGATCGGTCGCGGCTATACACCCAAAGGAGGACAAAGAAGCCAAAGTAAAGCTCGGAAAAACGCAAGCCTAACTCCGACAAAATCGGATACACGGGTTGGGTACCGAGATAGCCAAGAAACACGAAGGTCACGGCAAACAGTGCCAGCAGCACCTTGAACAAAGGACTACGGTAACGCACCGATTTGACTGGATGACGATCGATCCAGGGCAAGAAGAAGAACACGACGATCGACAGGCCCATAGCCAAGACGCCCGTCAGCTTGTCGGGGATCGCTCGCAAAATGGCGTAAAAGGGAGTGAAGTACCACAAGGGCTTGATATGCTCTGGTGTTTTCAACGGATCGGCGGGCACGAAGTTGTCATGCTCGAGAAACCACCCTCCCATCTCTGGAAGAAAAAACACCACGAACGCGAACAGGAATAAAAATACCGCCACGCCCATGATGTCCTTGACCGAATAGTAGGGATGAAATGGAATACCGTCCCTCGGGATCCCGTGCTCGTCCTTATTTTTCTTTATCTCCACACCATCCGGATTGTTCGAGCCGACTTCATGCAGCGCCATGATGTGCACCACGATGAGGCCGAGCAACACGATCGGCAAGGCGACGACGTGCAGCGCGAAGAACCGATTCAGCGTAACGTCGGACACTACGTAATCGCCACGAATCCAGGTCGTTAGCGCTTCACCGATACCTGGGATTGCGCCAAACAAAGAGATGATGACCTGCGCACCCCAGTAGGACATTTGCCCCCAGGGCAGCAGGTAACCCATGAACGCCTCGGCCATGAGGACGACGTAGATGACCACACCGACGAGCCACAGGAGCTCGCGTGGAGATTTATACGATCCGTACATGATCCCGCGAAACATGTGGAGATAGACCACGACGAAGAAAGCCGAGGCGCCGGTGGAATGCAGGTAGCGAATCAGCCAACCCCAGTCGACGTCGCGCATGATGTACTCGACCGAGGAGAAGGCAAGCTCTGCATCGGGCTTGTAGCTCATCGCAAGCCAGATGCCGGAGAGGATCTGGATGATGAGTACGACGAGGGCGAGCGAGCCAAAGAAATACCAAAAGTTAAAGTTCCTTGGCGCGTAATATTGGGCGAGATGCTCATTCCAGAGCTTGGTCAGCGGAAATCTCTCATCGATCCACGACAACAGTCCAGTTCGCGTGCCGTTCATTAGTATTGTTCCTTATCAGGCCTGGGCGGAGGCGGGATCGACACCCACGACGATTCGCGTCTCGCTCTCATAGTGGTAAGCAGGCACTTCAAGATTGGTGGGTGCTGGAACCCCCTGGAACACGCGCCCCGCCATGTCGAAACGCGACCCGTGGCAAGGGCAGAAAAAGCCCCCTTTCCATTCTGGACCAAGCGAATGTGCCTCCCCTTCCGGCACGTAGGTAGGGGAACAGCCAAGATGGGTGCAGATACCGACGAGCACCAAGTATTCCGGCTTCAGAGAACGATACTCGTTCTGACAATAGGCCGGCTGTTGGCTCTCCACCTCGGAGTGCGGATCCCGCAGTTCGCCATCGAGGGAAGGGAGCTCATTCAAGGTCTGCTTGCTGCGCCGAACTATCCACACCGGTTTTCCGCGCCAGGTTATCGTGAGCTTTTGGCCGGGCTCCAGCTTGGCAATGTCAACGTCCACCGGAGCGCCAATGGCCTTTGCCTTGGCGCTGGGCTGCCATGAAGCAATGAAAGGGACGGCAACAAAACCAACGCCTACAGCTCCCACAACCGTGGTGGTGGCCGTAAGAAACCGACGCCTTCCGGTGTTTACAGCTTGTTTATCTGTTTTAGTCATTTTAATTGTGTGTGGTTGTACCGATCAAAATCGGCGTGCGTAGAAGCCGTTTTAAGATAAACGCTTGCTATAGCAAGCAGCATCGCGAGGCGACTGGCATTTACATTCACACGGCGGTTCATTTGCCCCGTCATCGTGGGGCCGCCCTCTTTTGAAGCCAGCTTCGCTGCTCAAAATGGCTCCCAGCCATTTCCTCTCACCGCCGTGCGTTTGGTTCTGCCGGCGCCCGCGACATTTTTAAAACGGCCTCATAGGTGACCTGGCGGGTCCGGCTATAACCAAATCGACCTGTCGAGACGTATTAGCGACCTATAATATTCCAAGTTCGTCAATACGTCTAGACGCATTCACATCATACGCGTTAATCGTTAGCCGCACCGAATCTGGATAGACCAAAGACTAATGTCATGGCGGGGCCTGAACAACAGCGATGCAACGGTTTCTCTCTTCGGCTACCATTTAGCCGAAGGATACAAAAACAATGCAGCTTCGCAAGACCCTTCAATTTCTCTATCAGGCCATCACCAGCGGGCTCGCCGCCGTGTTCGTGTTGTTCCTGATTTCTCCTGAGTTGCTGCAGCGCCCATCGATCGCGGCCATCGGCATGCCTAGGACACCCGCTGCAGCCCCGATGGGTAGCAGCACCCTATCCGCCACCCATGGACCCGTGTCCTATGCCACTGCAGTGGCTCGCGCCGCACCCGCCGTGGTCAACATCAGCGCGTCCAAAATTGTTGCCGAAGCGGGCGAGCCGTTTTCCGTTGAGCCCGAATATGAGCGCTTTTACCAAGACCCTTTTTTGTCACCGGGCACCCATCGTGAGCCGAGCCTTGGCTCCGGCGTCATCGTGAGTAAAAACGGGCACGTGCTGACCAATCACCACGTCGTCGAAGGCGCAGAGGTCATTCGCGTTTTGCTCCAAGATCAGCGCGAGGCCATAGCGCAAATAGTCGGCACCGATCCGGACACGGATCTGGCGGTGCTGAAGGTCGATCTTCCTGACGTGCCAACCATCTCTCTAGAGACGATTAATTATCCTCAAGTGGGTGATGTGGTACTTGCCATTGGCAATCCCTTTGGAATGGGGCAAACAGTCACCCAGGGCATCGTCAGCGCCACCGGGCGCCGCGGCTTGGGCATCAATACCTTCGAAGATTTCATTCAGACCGACGCGGCCATTAATCCCGGCAATTCCGGGGGCGCTCTCATTAATCCCTATGGCCAGGTAGTGGGTATTAACAGTGCCGTCTACGCGCGCGCCGGAGGCCAAGGGATCGGCTTTGCCATTCCGGCAGACGTTGCCCGCCATGTCATGGAGCAGATTCTCGAGCACGGTTATGTTGCCAGAGGTTGGCTCGGCGTCGAGGTTCAAGAACTGCCCCCCGCTTCGGCGCAAACCTTTACCCTTGAAAGCACCACCGGGGTCGTCGTTTCCCGTGTGATGCGCCACAGCCCTGGGCATTTTGCCGGCCTGCAGCCAGGTGACGTGGTCACGCACGTGAACCAACACCCGGTAGCCGATCGCCAGGCGGCGGTAAACGCCATTGCCCGCGTGCCTCCGGGTAATCAAGTGGCACTTCGGGTGGTACGTGGCGGGCGCGCAAAAAATATGCAGGCGACGGTGTCGCAACGACCCACCGAGCCGCCACCCTGAGGACGTCACTGGCATCGAGTCGCCGGCACGGCCCGCTAAACGAACCGTCGCGGCGGCTAAAGCAGTGCGGCTAGTGCTTCTAGAAAAGCCTTGTTTTCGGCGGGTAGCCCAATGCTGACGCGCAAACAATTTGCCAACAGTGGGTGGCTCCCGTGGAGATTCTTGACCAGGATACCGGCCTTACACAACCCTTCAAAGACGGCGTTTGCCGGTCGGCCCAGGCTGCGAAAGAGAATAAAATTGGCTGAGCTTGGCCAGGCCACCACCCCCGGCAGCGCGCGTAACCGGGTAAGCAAGTGTTCGCGATCGCGCACAATACAATCCACCTGACGCTGCAGGACACTGTAGTGCTGCAACGCGAATCGCGCGCTGGCCTGAGTCAGCACGTTGATATTGTAGGGAAGACGCACCTTCTCCAGCTCGGCGAGCCAGGCAGCAGAGCCGATGAGAAAACCCAAACGCAAACCCGCTAATCCCAGCTTGGACAGGGTGCGCAGCACGAGAAGATTGGCATACCGAGACAACTCGGGCATGAGGGAAGCTTTGGCAAAGGCCAAGTAGGCCTCGTCGATGACCACCAGCCCCGGAGCAGTCTCGATCAATTCACAAAGCTGCTGTCGCTCCCATAGATTGCCGGTGGGATTATTGGGATAGGCGAGAAACACAACAGCGGGCTCATGGTCGCGCATGGCCGTGATCATGGCGCCGTAATCGAGCGCAAAGTCGTCGGCTCGCAGCGGCACGCCGATACAGTTGAATCCGAGCGCAACGGCGAGCAAACGGTACATCGCGAAGCTCGGTTCCGGCACCACCACAGTTCGTCCCGGTGCCGCGAGGGCGAGCAGTATGAGCTGTATGAGCTCATCAGAGCCGTTGCCAAGGAGGAGGTCAAACGCCGCGGGCACCTCCATGACCGTGCGCAACCATTCCTTGAGCTCGCTGGCCTGGGGATCCGGATAGCGATTGATGGCCACCTGACGCAAGCCCGCGAGCCACGGCTGGATCAGCTCCTCGGGCCAACGATATGGATTCTCCATGGCATCGAGCTTGATCAGGCCGCGAGAATTGGTAACCGCGTAGGCCTTGAGCGCCCTTAGCTCCGGGCGCACCCATTGTAAACCCGCACAGGGCGGCGGCCCTTGGCTCATGGTGAGGTAGCAGCCACGGCGATCACCGTTTGGCCACGTCGTGCGCTGCTTCGACATCCTGCAGACGCAGCTCGGCCGCGCGCGCATGGGCGGTGAGCCCCTCGGCTCGGGCGAGAATGCCCGCCACGGCGCCGAGCTGGCGGGCAGAAGTCTCGGAGCAGGCAATGAGACTTGAACGTTTCTGGAAGTCTGCGACACCCAGCGGCGATGAGAAACGTGCGGTGCCGCTGGTGGGCAGAACATGGTTCGGCCCGGCACAATAATCCCCAAGGACCTCGGCGGTGTAGCGCCCGAGAAATATGGCGCCCGCATGGTGCACCTGATTGGCCAAGGCGTGGGGGTCGTCTACGGAAAGCTCAACATGCTCCGGCGCGACGAAGTTGACGACATCGATAGCCTCGCCGAGATCACGCACCCGAACCAGTGCGCCCTGAGAGGCGAGTGCCGCGGCGATGATCGTTGAGCGCTCCATGGTGGGCAAATACCTCACCATCGCTTCATAGACTCGATCAAGAAAGTCGCCATCCGGGGATAGCAAGAGCGCCCGGGCGCGCTCATCATGTTCCGCCTGCGAGAATAGATCCATGGCGATCCATTCCGCTGGTGTCTTGCCATCGCAGACGATCATGATTTCCGACGGGCCGGCGAGCATATCGATTCCCACCTTCCCGAACACGCTGCGTTTGGCCGCCGCCACATAGGCGTTGCCGGGGCCGACGATCTTGTCGACTCGTGGTACCGACGCCGTGCCATAGGCAAGGGCCGCGATCGCCTGAGCACCACCGATGGTAATGACTCGATCCACCTCGACCCGATGCGCCGCCGCCAGCACGAGATCAGAAACGATGCCCCCAGGCGCCGGCACCACCATCAGCACCTCCGGGACTCCCGCCACCCGCGCCGGAATCGCGTTCATCAGCACCGATGAGGGATAAGCCGCTTTCCCCCCAGGGACATACAAGCCCACGCGATCGAGCGCTGTCACCTGCTGGCCGAGGAGCGTACCATCCGCTTCTACATAGTGCCAAGACGATTCCCGCTGTCGCTCATGGTAGCGGCGAATGCGCGATATCGCCTGATCTATGGCCTGTCGCTGCTCAGCTCGCAGGCCATGGTAGGCGGCGCTCAACTGCGAGCGAGGCACCAGCAGCTCAGCAAAGTGCTCAGCACGGCGGCCATCAAAGCGGTTGGTGTATTCCAGGACCGCCCTATCCCCCCGCCGGCGGACATCAGCGATGATCTCCCGCACCGTGTGCTCCACGGCTTCATCAACACTGCTTTCCCAGGATACGAGCGCTTCCAGACGCGGCCAAAAGTCGGGGTGCTCGGTATCAAGCCGCTTGATGGCAAGCACTTCGCTCATGACTCGTGCTGCCAGCGCGCGTTCGCGCCAGGCGACGAACAGGGCGTGCTCTGCGTTTTCATTGCGAGGCTC
This sequence comes from Gammaproteobacteria bacterium, assembly GCA_049282355.1. GTDB lineage: Bacteria > Pseudomonadota > Gammaproteobacteria > HK1 > HK1 > JAGTVB01. The sequence goes on from JBAPTW010000158.1 coordinate 13,548, forward strand.
GATTCGCTTCGATCCGCCACTGCGTTCGCCAATTGCTCGATTAATGCCACTACGCGGGCGTGCTTCATCTTCATGGAAGCCTTATTGACCACCAACCTTGAGCTGATCTGGGCGATGGTTTCTAAGGGCTCGAGCCCATTGGCGCGCAGCGTGCTTCCGGTGTCCACCAGATCGACGATGCGATCCGCCAAACCGACAAGTGGGGCAAGCTCCATCGAACCATAAAGCTTGATCATCTCAGCTTGAACACCCTGCCTGGCAAAATAATGCCGGCTGGTCGCAACGTACTTGGTGGCGATACGCGGTCGTCGCAGGACGCGGTTATCGCCCACCTTGGCCGCGACCATCAGCCGGCAGCGTGCAATTCGTAGATCGAGCGGCTCGTACAGCCCTTCACCGCCATGTTCCATGAGCACATCCTTGCCCGCAATTCCCAAGTCCGCCGCACCGTATTCGACGAAGGTCGGGACATCCTGGGCGCGAATAATGATGAGCTCAACATTCGCCCGTGTGGTTTCCAGAACCAGCTTGCGGCTCACTTCGGGATCCTCCGCCGGCTCGATTCCAGCCGCTTTCAGCAAAGGCAGCGCCTCCTTCAGAATGCGTCCCTTGGACAGCGCAATAGTCAACCCATCATTCATAGGTAGGATTTTTTGGCCATGGTCATCGTTTCGTCAGCATCACCATTCAGAAGGTAAAGCCATGCCCATAATCTGTAGGCAGTCGATCGCCTTGCCACAAGGGTGTGTCCAGCAGGGATGTTGGACTCAAGTCTACAAGGATGTATTCACGACGTCCCTTGAGGCAAGGCTATTGGTTGCCATCCCGACCGGAACGATGACCATGGCGGATTTTTTTGTGATCGCCGGCCCGGCCATCGGTCAACCGGGGATCCGCTGAATACGGGCTCCCAGCTGGCATAACTTCTCTTCGATACACTCATAGCCTCGATCGATATGGTAGATGCGATCCACGACCGTATCGCCGTCCGCAACCAGCCCCGCCAACACCAGGCTTGCCGAGGCGCGCAGATCGGTGGCCATTACCGGGGCGGCGGTGAGCTTTTCAATGCCGTTGATGATGGCCGTGTTACCTTTCACCGTAATGTCTGCCCCCATACGGCGCAACTCGTCCACATGCATGAAACGGTTTTCAAAGACCGTCTCAGTGATGATCCCGACACCCTCGGCGGTCGCATTAAGGGCAGTGAATTGGGCTTGCATGTCGGTGGGGAAAGCCGGGAACGGTGCGGTACATAGAGCAACCGCTTGGGCCCGTTGGCCGCGCATGTCGATCTCGATCCAATCGTCACCGATAGCAAGCATCCCGCCTGCTTCAATAAGCTTCTCAAGCACAGCCTCCAGCAACGCAGGGCGCGTGCATTTGACCCGCACACAGCCCCCGGTGATGGCCCCTGCAACCAAATAAGTTGCCGACTCGATACGATCGGGAAGCACCTCATAGTGAGTTCCCGACAAGCTCGCGACACCTTCGATCTCGATGACATCAGTGCCCGCTCCCGTCAGCTGGGCACCCATTGCCACGAGACATTCGGCAAGATCCACGACCTCAGGCTCGCGGGCAGCATTCTCGATCACCGTGATCCCATCGGCAAGCGTGGCCGCCATCATCAGATTCTCTGTACCGGTCACGGTGACGGTATCCAGGAACACTCGTGTCCCCTTGAGCCGCTTCGCCCGAGCATGGATATAGCCACCTTCGACACGGATATCGGCCCCCATCTTCGCCAGCCCCTGAATATGGAGATCCACTGGTCGAGAACCGATGGCGCAACCCCCGGGTAACGATACCACCGCCCTACCATAGCGGGCCAATAGAGGACCGAGCACCAGAATGGACGCGCGCATGGTTTTCACCAGCTCGTAGGGCGCGAAGAACTTGCGGATCGGTGAGGTATCTACCTTGATTCGCATGCGCTCGTCGACGACCAGCTCAACCCCCATGCGTCCCAGTAGCTCCATGGTGGTCGTCACATCCCGAAGATGCGGAATATTGCTGATGGTTATCGGCCCATCGGCGAGCAGCGTGGCAGCAAGAATCGGCAGAGCCGCGTTCTTCGCACCCGAAATCCGCACGTCCCCCCGCAGCGGCTTACCGCCGGTGATGATAAGCTTGTCCAAGGCTTTCCTTGCAGAATCGGCGAAAAGTTTTTGCCAAATCTAGGGCTTGACCTGAAGCCATTCCTCAGGCGTATAGGTCTTGAGCGTGAGCGCATGCACTGCTTGCGTTTGAAAGCGATCGCCTAAGGCATCGTAGACCATACGATGCTGTTGCAACATCGCCTCCCCGGCAAAAGCGGTGCTTACCACGGTCGCCTCAAAATGACGCCCGTCACCAGTTACCGCCACATGCTCGGTTGGTAGCGCTGATTCGATAACTTGTTTGAGCTCTTCCGGCTGCATACCCTACCTCCACCTGATCCTCGATTCCCACCCGCAACACTTGCCGCCAACGAAGCCACCTGTCGCGGACAAAAGCAGCGAGGCACTGAGCGGCTATCGTTCACCGTCGTCGGCGAAGAGATGCTCCACGCCAGTAGCACTGGCGATAGCGCGCAGTTGCACCGGGACATGATGAAAATGAAGCCGACCGTTTTGCTGTCTGGCGGCCCGCATCCACTCGATGATGAGCGCGAGCCCCGCACTATCGGTGCGGGTAATCCCGCTAAGGTCAAGGGTGACGCACGGCTGACGCGACACCAGCTGTAACCCTTCCTGCCACAGCAAAGGTACGGATTCGAAGGTCAATGGCCCAACGAGAGCATAGCGATCCGGCTCCATTTGGCGTAGCTGCCCCGTGCTCACCTGCATTCTTGACGGCCTCCCCTTGGCGCCGGCCATAGCGAGCCTTGATTAGCGTTGAACATGAGCTGCGCCTTTTTAGCACAGCTTCTTAGACGCCGTGGGGACTGGCTCATCAAGGACTGTCACCGGACGACGTCTCGCCGGCTTTGCTGAACAGGAATTGTCCCACCAACCGCTCCAGCACGAGAGCGGACTGCGTCAACCGAATCTCGTCGCCCTGCGTGAGAAACCGCTCTTCGGCGCCGGGCTCCAGACTCACATATTGTTCGCCCAGTAAGCCCGCGGTGTAGATACTTGCCGAGGTGTCTTCCGGCAGCCGGTCATACTTTTGCTGGATCGTCAACTCCACCAGCGCCTCATAAACACCTTCGTCGAAACTGATATCCGTGACGCGACCGATGCGTACCCCTGCCATGGTCACAGGGGCGCGTACCTTGAGTCCGCCAATATTGGCAAAACGGGCGGTGATACGATAACCCTCGCCTTCCGTTAGCCGGCTCAGGTTACTGACCTTCATGCCGAGCATGAGCAATGCCGCCAGGCCCAGCGCGACGAAGACACCGACGCTGATCTCGATAGTTCTGGTCTGCATAGTCATCCTCTCATGCGCTTTAATCTATTGAACATTAACAGATGCACGTGGCACAGCAATACTTCCGTCTGGACCGTACCCCAACGCCACCGCCACCACGGGTGCGCCGTAGCGACAGTCCAGCATCCTTGGGCTGCGCAGGCTACTCATGAAACATCAGCGCCGTCAGAATGAAATCCAATCCCAATACCGCCAGTGAAGAGTGCACCACGGTGCGCGTGGTAGCGCTCCCCACGCCCTCCGAGGTCGGCACCGCATCGAAACCTTCGAACACGGCGATCCAGGTCACCACCACGCCAAACACAACGCTCTTGAGCACGCCGTTGACAATATCTTCGTAGAGATCGACCGTGGTCTGCATCTGCGACCAGAAGGCACCCTCGTCCACCCCCAGCAGGCCCACACCGACGAAAAACCCACCGAGCACACCCACGGCGCTAAACAGCGCCGCCAGAAGCGGCATCGAGAAGACGCCGGCCAGAAATCGAGGCGCCACCACGCGCTTGAGAGGATCGACGGCCATCATCTCCATGCCATCCAGTTGCTCGGTGGCCTTCATTAGGCCGATCTCCGCCGTCAGGGCCGAGCCCGCCCGCCCCGCAAACAGCAGCGCCGAGACCACCGGGCCCAATTCCCGCACTAATGACAGGGCCACCACCACACCCAGAGATTCCTCCGCGCCGAAGCGCACCAGAGTATTATACCCTTGCAGACCCAGCACCATGCCCACAAACGCGCCAGACACGAGAATGATCAGCAGGGAGCGCACGCCGACCGACCACATCTGGACGACCACCAGGGAAAAGCGCGGCATGAGGCTCGGTAACCCGAGCAGCACGTTACCCAAAAAGATATGGCCCCGGCCCAGGCGCTCGAAGAAGCGTAAACCCGCCCGACCGAGAAGCTGCAGTACCCCGATCACTTCGGCGGCACCATCATCAGCTCTTCCAAATAATCCGCCGCCGGATAATTGAAAGGCACCGGCCCGTCAGGCAGGCCACGCAGAAACTGGGTCACCCACTCTGAATCGGTGGCACCCAAGCTTTCCGGCGTCCCATGTCCGACCACTTTTCCGCCCGAGAGCACATAAGCATTGTCAGCGATGGCCAATGTTTCCTGCACATCGTGGGATACCACGATGCTAGTCAACCCCAGGGCATCGTTGAGGCGACGGATGAGCTGCACCAAAACCCCCATGGTGATTGGATCCTGACCGGTGAAGGGCTCATCGTACATGATCATCATTGGGTCCAGGGCGATGGCGCGGGCCAGGGCGACCCGTCGCTTCATGCCCCCCGACAGCTCCTGCGGCATGAGATCTCGCGCACCCCGCAGTCCGACCGCTTCCAACTTCATCAGTACCAGGTCGCGAATAAGCCGCTCTGGCAACTGGGTGTGCTCGCGCAGCGGAAAGGCCACATTGTCAAAGACGCTGAGGTCGGTAAACAGTGCGCCGCTTTGAAACAGCACTCCGATGCGTTTTCGCAGGCCGAACAGCCGGCCACGAGAGAGGCTATGCACGTCCAGGCCGTCCACCCGTATGGCGCCCTGATGCGGTCTCAGCTGGCCGGCGATGAGCTGCAGCAGGGTGGTTTTGCCGGTGCCGCTGGGCCCCATAATAGCCGTGACCTGGCCGCGGGCGATGTCGATATCGATGCCGGAAAAAATCATCTTGCCGCGGCGGGAAAAGTGCAGACCCTGGATCGAGACCAAGGGTCCAGGATCATCTTCACTGCGTGCATTGCCTGTTATGGTTGCTCGCTGCGCTCTGCCAGTCGCCTCAGTCATCAGTCTGCCTTTGCCAACAACGCCCCGAGAAACGTCAACCACCCAATAGCTCAACCAGGATCCGCGACTGCTGCATGGCATGAAGCGAAGGCGGACAGCTCGCAAAGCACAGCGTGGCACGCTCAGCCTGCTTCGCGTATGCCATGAACGCCTCGATCTGGCGGCGCAGCCCAGGCAAATCCGCAGGAGAACCCCGTACCAGGCCAAGGCAACCCGGATAACCTTGCCCCGTCGCTTTCAGCCCCGGATACCAACACTGGTGAAGATTTCCCAACGCCGGGACAACGAATCCCACCGGCAACGTCACACCTTCCCGGCCAGCCAGGGTGTGGACAACAAAGCGCTCACCCAGCGCCTCAATCCAGTGCGCAAAAGCGGGCTCGCGGCGCCGGGCAAAGCCGAGTAGCAACAGGCCGGCGATGCGATCCACAAGCGGTTCCAGCCACCGCAGCAGCGCCGCCACTCCGCCCGATCGAAAGCGCTCGACGAGCCGCACACTGATCTCCAAAAAGAAACGAAACTCCTCGTGAGTATCCGTATGCCACTCGGCCAAGTTCGAGGGCTCGGCGCGCAATAAAACCCGACCGGGCACGAGCACGCTGCGGAAATGATTGGCATAAAAGGTCAGTCGCCACTCCCGGGGCAGGTCCAACGGAAAAAAGTCCCCACCCCACGCATCGTGATCCCAGCCGCGTGCAGCAACATCAATATCACGCCGAAAAGGTACTGTCGCCGTGTCGCTCGTACTCACGCCGCTCGATGTAATGCAACGCCATGGCAACTCCTCTCGGGAGAGCTTCTAAGGTCTTGCATCGACCTCCGAACCTTCCTTGCGTGCGAGCGTGAAGTCGGCCTTGCTAACCCCCAGGGCAAGCGTTATCGGGCTGGCGATGTAAATAGAGGAATAGGTGCCGACTACGATACCGATAATAAGGGCAGTGGCAAAACCATGGATCAGCTCCCCACCGAAGACAAACAGCGCCACCAACACCAGCAGCGTGGTGCCCGAGGTCATCAGGGTCCGAGACAGCGTCTGGTTGACCGAGGTATTGATGATGACCGTCGCCGTTCCCTTGCGCATCTTGCGGAAATTTTCGCGAATACGGTCGAAAACGACGATGGTGTCGTTAAGGGAATACCCGATGACCGCAAGAATAGCGGCAAGCACTGTCAAGTCGAACCCGAGCCCGAATAAGGAAAAGAAACCCAGCGTCAGAAGGCTATCGTGCACCAGGGCGGCCACAGCACCAATAGCAAAGCGGTATTCGAAACGCAATGCCACATACACCAGGATCCCACCGAGCGCGATGAGCATCGCGAGCCCTCCATCTTCGCGCAGCTCCTCGCCCACCTGCGGGCCGACGAACTCCACGCGTCGCAGATCGAGCGTCTCGCCGCTGGCCGTCTGCAGAGCCTCGAAGATGCGACCGCTAAGCTCAGCCTTACTCACCCCTTCTCTGGGAGCCACCCGCACCAAAATATCGTGAGCGGTTCCGTAGTGCTGGACGATGGCATCTCGATAGCCGGCATCGGTAAGCGTCGCTCGCACTTCGCCGAGGTCCGTGGGCTGTGGATAGCCGATTTCGATCAGTGTCCCGCCGGTAAAATCGATACCGAAATTAAGCCCGCGCACAGCAAAGGACCCCAGCGCAATCAGCATCAGCAAAGCGGACAGCACCGCCGCGGCCAGGCGGCTAGCCATGAAATCAATATGGGTTGTTTTCTTAAAAAACTCCATCCAAAAGCGCCTTCATTTGAATCCGTTTTTGCCCGCAGCGCACCCTGCCATCGGCGCCCCTAGATGGAAAGCCCTGCCAGCCGACGCCCGCCGTAGATGAGGTTGACGACGGCCCGCGTGCCCATGATGGCGGTAAACATCGAGGTCAGAATCCCGATGGACAGCGTCACCGCAAATCCCTTGATGGGACCGGTGCCAAAGCCGAATAACACCACGGCGGCAATCAAGGTCGTGATGTTGGCATCCGCAATGGTGGAAAAGGCCTTCTCGTAGCCGGCGTGGATACTCGCTTGTGGCGAATTCCCGTTGCGTAACTCTTCGCGGATACGCTCAAAGATCAGCACATTGGCATCAACCGCCATGCCCACCGTCAGCACGATGCCGGCGATACCCGGCAGCGTTAGGGTCGCCTGCAGCAAAGAGAGGATGGCCACCAGAAGCACGAGGTTAAAGGTGAGCGCTAAATCCGCCACCAGCCCGAACACGCGATAATAAATCGCCATGAAAACAAGCACCAAGAGGAAACCGATGACCACCGAGCGAAAACCCTGGTTGATGTTCTCTCTGCCGAGGCTCGGGCCGATGGTCCGTTCCTCGATGATCTCGATCGGCGTGACCAATGCACCGGCACGCAGCAGCAGCGCCAGATTTCTTGCCTCCTCGGTGCTATCGAGCCCGGTAATTTGAAACCGCTTGCCGAGCCGCTCACGGATGGTGGCGACATTGATCACCTCCTCCACCACCCGTTTTCGCTTGACCGATTTACCATTGACGAGCTCGGTATCCGTCTTGTGCTCGATGAACACCACCGCCATGGCTTTCCCCACCTCGTCCTTGGTGCGTTCGGCAAAGATGCGCGCGCCTTTTCCGTCCAGCGTGATAAAGACCGCCGGCGAACCTGTCTGCGAATCGATGCCCGAGGCCGCATCGGTGATGTAGTCGCCGGTGAGCATCACCGTGCGCTCCAGCAGGATGGGCCGCCCTTCCCGATCCTCATAGAGCCTTGCTCCGACAGGCACTCTCCCAGCCACTGCACTGGCCACATCACCGGCGTGTACCATGCGAAACTCGAGCGTGGCTGTTGCCCCGAGAATTTCCTTGGCCCGTGCGGTGTCTTGCACACCAGGGAGCTCGACCACAATGCGGTTGCTGCCCTGCTGCTGAATGACCGGCTCGGCAACGCCGAGCTCGTTGACACGATTGCGCAGCGTGGTGAGATTCTGTTGTATGGCAAACCGCTGCGTTTCTTGAGCGGCCTTTTCATTCAAACCGATCTGCAAGCGGTAACCTTCGGCATCGTCTTGGGCGGTCACCTTAAGCTCGGGGAACTCCCGAGCAATGCGCTCGGCAGCTTGTTCGCGCAGCGGCGCATCGCGGAAGCTCACTTCCACCCTATCCCCACTGCGGGCAATGGTGCGGTAGCGGATTTTCTCGCTACGCAGAAAGGTACGAATGTCCCCTACATAGCGCTCGGCGGCCTGTTGTACCGCCGCTTCCATATCCACCGCCAGCAGGAAATGCACGCCACCGCGCAGATCCAAGCCGAGATACATCGGCAGCGCACCTAAACGGGTCAGCCATGCGGGGGTTGCCGGCGCAAGATTGAGCGCGACGACGTAATCTCCCCCCAATGCATCGCGCACCACGTCCCGGGCCTTTAGCTGGGTCTCAGTATCGGCAAATCGAACCAGCAAACGGTCAGCAGCGCGCTCAACGCGCTTCGGGGTAATACTGGCTTCCTTCAAGAGACGGGTGATTCGCTCCTCTAGGGCTTGATTGACCTCAGCCCCGCGGCTCGCGGAAACTTGAATGGCTGGATCCTCACCATACAGATTAGGCAATGCGAAAAAAAGCGCTCCCACCAAGACGGTGAGCAACAGCAAGTACTTCCAGAGCGGATAACGATTCAACATCGGGGGTCGTTAGCAATCAGCTAGCAAATAACTGACGTCGTCCTTACACCGCCCGGCGGCGGCTCTATTGCTTCCCTTCAAGCCCCGTTGGCGCAGGATCTCAGGATCTCATGAGGCTTTCAATGTGCCCTTTGGCATCAACGACGCCACCGCGTGGCGTTGTACCTTCACCTCCAATCCGTCGGCGATCTCGAGCGCAATGAAGTGCTCATCGACTTTATTGATACGCCCCAACAAGCCGCCGTTGGTGACCACCTCGTCTCCTTTGGCCAGCCCCTCCACCATCTTTTTCTGCTCTTTGGCGCGCTTCTGCTGCGGGCGGATAAGGAGGAAGTAAAAAACCACAAAGAGCAGGATGGGAAACAACAACGCCCCCCCGAAACCGGCATCAGTTGGCGCCGGCCCCTGCTGCGCAAACGCATCGGTTACCAAGAAACCCATAACAAATCCTTGTGACGTACCTAACTACTTTAGCCGCGGGACATAGATTATGACATCTACTCCGTCCCGGTGCGAGCCGTCTAAGACGCAATCTCCCGCCAGCACCTCGTTTCAACCTCTAGGGATGGGCAAAACGCTTGCCGTATGCTTCATCTTCGTTACGGGCAACCTCAAACGCAGCGATATAGGATTCCAGACGCCCCGTTCGCACGGCCTCACGCAAGCCTTTCAGCAATTCCTGATAATAATGCAAATTATGCAGCGTATTGAGCCGGGCACCCAGCATTTCTCTGCACTTATCCAAATGGTGCAAATAGGCGCGACTGTAACGACAGCAGGTATAGCATGCGCATTGCTCGTCGATAGGGCGAAGGTCCGTCCGATAACGGCTGTTGCGAATGCGAATCACCCCCTGCCGGGCGTACAGATGACCGTTGCGCGCATTGCGCGTCGGCAGCACGCAGTCAAAGAGATCGATGCCGCGTGCCACGGCCGCTACGATATCGTCAGGTTGCCCAACGCCCATGAGATAACGGGGCGCCGGCACCGGCATGAGCGGTGCCAGGTCGTCCAAGACCGCGAGACGCTCCTCCTCGGGCTCCCCCACCGAAAGGCCACCCACGGCGTAGCCATCAAAACCGAATTCCACCAGCCCTTGCAAAGACTCCCGCCGAAGACAGGGATACATCCCGCCCTGGACGATACCGAACAGAGCACGGCGCTCATCTCCGTCCCAATAGGCTTGCCGGGAACGCAGCGCCCAGCGCAGCGATCGCCGCATCGATTCGCTGGCCTCACGTTCAGTCGCAGGATACGGGGTGCAGTCATCAAATACCATCGCGATATCGGCACCGAGCGCTCGCTGGACCGCCATTGAGCGCTCGGCATCGATGAATATCCGGGCACCGTCCACGGGGGAGCGAAAAGTGACACCAGTTTCGTCCAGGTCACGCCTATTTCGCAAGCTGTAAACCTGAAAACCGCCCGAGTCGGTCAAAATGAGCCCGGGCCAATGCATGAAGCGGTGAAGCCCGCCATGCAACTGCACTACTTCCACCCCGGGGCGTAGCATGAGGTGTAAAGTGTTGGCCACCAGCATAGAGGTGCCGGTAGCCCGCAGCTCTTCCGAGGTGACTCCTTTGACCGTGGCGTATGTGCCAACTGGCATAAAGGCGGGGGTTTCCACTATCGCACGCGCGAGCGTCAGCCGGCCAAATCGGGCGAGGCCATCGGTTGCCAACACTGCAAACTCCATGGCAATCAGCGCGATCGGCGGGTCACAAACATGGCGTCTCCATAGCTGAAGAAGCGAAAACGGGCGGTCACGGCGTAGCGATAAGCATCGAGCACCAATTCCTGACCGGCAAAAGCACACACCAGCATCAGCAAGCTGGAGCGTGGTAGGTGAAAATTGGTTACCAAGGCGTCAACACATTGAAATTGAAAGCCCGGATAGATGAAAAGCCGCGTATCACCGCGGAAGGGCCGCAGATCGCCGCTGCTGGCGGCGGTCTCTAATGCCCGTGCGGTGGTCGTCCCCACGGCCACCACCCGGCCCCCTCTGGCTCGCGTTTCGGCCACTGCGCAACACACGGCATCGGATACCTCCAAATATTCGCTGTGCAGGCGATGCGCCTCCACCCGCTCACCTCTCAGGGGCTGGAAAGTACCGGCGCCGACATGAAGCGTCACTGACACTTGCCTCACGCCCTTTTGTCGAATCGCCTCGAGCAGCGGCTCGTCGAAATGCAGTCCCGCCGTAGGCGCCGCCACCGAACCGTCGTACTCGGCATAAACTGTCTGATAGCGGCGACTGTCGAGCGACTCGGTAGAGCGCCGAATATAAGGTGGCAGGGGCACTGTGCCAAGGCGGGCCAGGAGCGCACCGATGTCTTCCGAGGCAACAAAGTCAAGCTCATAGAGATCATGCTTGCGACCCACCACTCGAGCGGTAACCGTACTATCGAGCTCCAACACCGTGCCCGGGCGAACCGTTTTGTTGGCGCGAAGCAAGGCAAGCGCCCGACCACCCTCCAAAATGCGCTCGATCAGTACCTCAACGTGACCGCCGGTCAGCTTGCGCGCCGACAATCGAGCCTTGATGACACGCGTATTGTTAACGACCAGCAGGTCATGAGGATCGAGCAGCTGCAGCAGTGCGGGAAATAGTAACGCCTGTAAGGCACCGCTATTGCTCTCCAAGACCAACAGACGACTATCGGTACGCCTTGGGGTCGGATAGTGAGCGATCAGAGCCGGCGGCAGCGAGTAATCAAACTCGGCAACATGCATGTTGACCACTATCGGGAAGGCACGGCCCACGGCCTCGGCGCTACCAACCCATCGGTGAGCCACAGGCATGTTGGAAACGGGAAAGCGATGCGCTTGAACGCGCTATGAGTCAAGCACACGGCCAACCTGCCGAAGCATCCAGGCATTGATAGAAAACTACCGCCCCCTGGCAAGAAAACCGATTTATGGCGCTGCCTTCCCCACTGGAACAAAAAATGAGATCGAAGGCTACCAAACTCTGGCTGCCTTGCACAAGAACGCGGCTTCGCCCCAAGTCGCCATGAGGATGCTGCTAACGCCCGCTGGCCTTTTGCTGCACGGCCGCGAAGCGGGGGTTGCCGCGGCGATGGCAGAATTGAAGTACTACTGAGTCCCCTGCACCTCCCAGATGAGAGACTCGGTGACATTTGGCACCGCCAAACCAATAGCCGGTGGTCCCACTTGAAACCCACTCGACTTCAGCTGCGCAATGAATGGTACACAGAGTTCCCCGGGGCTGACAATGGCAGTGGCGCTACTAAAATCGAATAACCGCACGCGCAGCTCGGTCCCCTCAGCAGCACAGACCAGCACACCGTAGGCGACACCGGGAAGCGGTGACGAATCGACGACAGTACCAACGGCACTTGCCGTACTGGTCAAAAGCCCTATGCTCATGGACAGCAAAAACCGTTTGGCAGCACAGCTCGTCATCCCGATTCCTCCTCTGGTAGAGATAAGTTATGATGGCTGTGAGAAAGCAGGAGTCATATTAACACCGCGAACAGCAAATACGTCAATATTATGACGATATTTGCCTCGCCCAAACAAGGGGGAGCGGAATGAACCACCAAGCTTTGGCCTCGCCAATGAGCACAACTTATCGCCGATAACCAACGGCAGACACAAACCCGGGGTAACGTTCTGTGAACCAAGCCGCGATGTGAGCGGCTTTCTCCTTCGCGAGGGATTTCTTATACTACGTAACGCCCGCCGAGGTGGCGAAATCGGTAGACGCGCCAGACTCAAAATCTGGTAGGGGAAACCCTGTGAGAGTTCGAGTCTCTCCCTCGGCACCATAGAACAAGATCATGATAGGAAAACGTCATCTTTCGAATGCGCCGATCAAGGAGGCGCTAATCGACATCCAGGTGGCGCTATCCGGCGCGTTGGCCACCGAAGCCCTCGATTCCAAGTACGAGCGATTGGCAAGCGACTATCCCAAGCATGAAACGTTGCAAAGGGGTGAGTTCGGGCTACATTACAGTGAAGGTCAGCCGACTAAGGCAGCTATAAGCCATAGCCTAGTTGGGTACCGTTACACCTCGCAAGACGGAAAACATGTTGTCCAGTTCCGGCGGGACGGGTATACCTTCAGTCGCTTGGAGCCCTATCACACTTGGGAAGAGATGAAGGAAGAAGCGGCCCGGCTTTGGCAAGCGTACGTTGAAGCCGCCACGCCGAGCGTGATCACACGCATTGCCACACGCTATGTGAACGTGATGGAGCTCCCGCTTCCCACTGAACTTGCACAGTACTTGACGGCTCCGCCAGCTATTCCACTGGGGCTGAACCAAGAATTGAGCGGTTTTTTTTCGCGCGTGGAAATACGAGAACCGTCGATTAAGGCCCGGGGGATTATTACGCAGGTCTTAGAGAGTGGGCGCGAGGATTATGCCTCGGTGGTGTTAGACATTGACGTATTCATGACCAGACAATTCGAAGTGGAGAATGATGAGCACTGGCAGTGCCTGGATAAGTTGCGCGACTTCAAGAATACCGTATTCTTCAAAAGCATTACTCAAACGGCAGCGGAGCAATTTAAATGACGGCAGCCGTCGCCATTCAAGATCGAAAGATTTTTCCCGCCCAACCGTACAGCACCGGTACTAGCGAAACGTCGCGTAGGCTTCAAAAGATCTTCGAGTCGAACATCGCAGATTTGAGTCGGGCCGTGACCTGGGATCCTCTGGGGAAATCCCGAGCATCGCTCGACGAGATCTACCATGAATGCGCCGAAAGCAATTGGGATGGCTATGGCGCTTTGCCAGTTGCAGAGCCCGCCTACGACGAGGCGGTAAGATTCTTGGCCGCGTTGCCATCCTGGCTACCGATTCCGGAGCTAGTGCCCGAGCCCAGTGGGGAGATCGGTTTTGAATGGAACTTTGGGAAAAACCGTGTGTTTGCTGCCAGTGTAAACGGCACCAATCTCATTACCTACGCAGGTCTTCTAGGCAAAGGCAACAAAGCCCACGGAACCGAGGTATTTGATGGTTCGATTCCTCAGACGCTTATTAACCACATTGTACGGATCTGCCCCTAAGGCGCTACAAGCGGATAGCGTATCGGATGGCGAGACGGTTACTCGCTATATTCTTTCAAGAAAGCACATCAGCGTGTCCAAGGGCGTCGTGAAGTATGGCGCGTACATGCCGGCGCCCGACGGAGAGACTTCGGTATACCGAACATTTGAATTGGCGGAGAAAGAGATTTGGGCGATCGGCCAGTCCCTCGTAGCAAGCCCAACTAACCGCACGCTCTACGCACGCGGAGATACAACGGTGGCGGTAGTCAAGAACACTGGCTTACGGGTTGTCCCAGAAACAACGCTACATCCCCTGCATGCTAACATCGTTGGCTGGCCAAAAGAGAAAGGTGAGCAGAAAGTGCTCGCCATCGAACTGGCTAATGAGGCGAGACTTGCGCTTCCAGGCGATGGAACGATTTGACGAGAATGACGTAAATGCGCAGCGGGTTCTCGTCTAACGTCATGTCCCCCGCTAGACGTATGGTTTCCTTGCGTGCTTGTTCAGCGGTTAGCTTACCGGCCTAGGGTAATACGGCGTTCCCATTCATTAACCCGACACTGTAGCGCATAGTTTTTGACACCGCTGGCAGCCACTCTTACACCGAACTCTGATAAAACTTCGTCCCAACGCCGGGAGTACTCTTGCTCGGGAATCAGCAGTTGGTCAACGGTGGCCTTAATGGATTTTTATGTAAGCAGTACGTAAGCAAAAAGCTTCAAATGACAGACAAAACTAGAGTGCACAGTATACTTGTAAGTCACTGTAAATAAAAGGAATTTAAAAGTTCTTTCAAAAATGGTGGGACAGGCTAAAAGGTAGTACCACCAGATCAAAATCTGGGAGGGAAAAAACCCTGTGAGAGTTCGAGTCTCTCCCTCGGCACTCAAGCTGCTTGGGCCGGTGGTACGTTCCCGCATGGAGCCATGCTTGCAGGGCAACCCCTTGAACCACTAAAAAACGGACTTGAGGGATGCTTTGTGAGCGAGGGAATAGCACATGACCTACCGCATCTGTTCCATCGGCCTTTGCCTCGGGTGCCTACTGCTGGCTACCCACGCCGGCGCACAAACTGTTTACGTTACCGACAGGCTGCAGCTCGGTCTGTATCCAGAATCCGGGGATCGGGGGCAGCCGCTTAGAACATTGCCCAGCGGAACACCTCTTGAACTTTTAGAACGGGGCCGTAACTACGCGCGGGTGCGCACGTCAGAGGGCACTGAGGGTTGGGCCAAGACCGCCTTTCTGGTCGCGGAAAAGCCCGCTCGAGCCCAGTTAGTCGAGCTGCAGAGGCAGAATCAATCGCTGAGCCAGAAGCTTACAGCGATACGAGAGAGCCTGTCTGCAGCACGCCAGCGCGTGGCGAAGCTGGAGGAACGAGCGGCGTCATCTGCTGCTCTGGCAGGTGAGAGTCAACAGCGACTCGAGGCCCTGCACCAGGAGAATCAAGAATTTCGGGGAATTCTAGTCGAGCATCAACGCACGGTTGCGTTACCTTGGCTGTTCGCTGCTACCGGCATGAGCCTCGTTTCAGGGCTCATCGGTGGCATCTGGTTCCTCGACTACCGTATTCGCCGGCGCCATGGCGGGTATCGGGTTTACTAGCTGTGGGAACGTCACCCCGGTATGTTATCGATAAGGCGCGCGCGCCCGAGCCAAGCGGCGGCCAGAATTCGCACTTCCTTGTCCTGCGCCTGCGGCAGGCCTAAGTCCACAGCCCGCCGCACCACGAGATAATCGGGACGAAGCCCGCGCCCTTCTAGCATCTTGATACCCTCGGCTTCGACAGCAGCCAAATCCGTGGCGCCGCCGCGCAGCGTGTCGCGAAGCTCACACAGGGTGAGATAGAGGGAAGGTGCGACACGCCGCTGCGCTGCGGAAAGGTAGCGATTACGAGAGCTCATCGCGAGCCCACCGCGCTCGCGCACCGTCGGCACACCGAGGACCTCGATCGGCATCTTGAGATCGCGCACCATGCGACGGATTAGGATCAGCTGCTGGTAATCCTTCTCGCCGAATATCGCCACATCGGGTACCACGGCGTTAAACAGAATACCGACTACCGTCGCCACGCCGCGAAAAAATGTCGGGCGATACGCCCCGCAGAGCACACCGCCAAGCTCCGGCACCTCGATACGGGTACACCGAGTGGGGCCGTTAGGATAAATCTCCGCCGCTTCGGGGACGAACAGCAAATCAGCGCCGCTTTGCTCGAGCCGAGCACGATCCTCCTCGAAGGTCCGCGGATAAGTCAGAAAGTCCTCTCCTTCGCCAAATTGGAAAGGATTGACGAAGATGCTGACCACCGTGTAATCGGCCACTTCCCTGGCGCGCGCCACCAACGCTAGATGACCGGCGTGCAGGTTGCCCATGGTCGGCACAAAGGCGATCCGCTTTCCGCCAGAGCGTGCCTGGCGCACGGCGCACCGCAGCGCGTCGATGTTGCGTGCCGTCTCCATTACTCGAAGCAGTGCTCCATCGCTGGAAACGCACCTTCTCGTACGGCTTTCGTATAGGCCTCAAAAGCGCCTTGTAGGGTGCCCGCTTCAAGCAGAAAGTCTTTGGCAAAGCGCGGGCGTTTTCCCGTTGTTACGCCGATTAGATCGTGCAGTACCAGGATCTGCCCGTCGCAGTCGGGCCCAGCACCGATGCCGATGACCGGAATCGACAGTGACTGCGTGATAGCCCGGGCCAAGCCCGTCGGGACGCACTCGAGCACGAGGATCTCTGCACCGGCCGCTTCCAGGGTGCTGGCATCTTCAAGCATGTTCTGCGCCTGCGCCTCCTCCCGACCTTGGACGCGATAGCCGCCAAGCTTGTGGATCGATTGCGGCTGCAACCCAAGATGGGCGCAGACGGGAATGCCGCGAGATGACAGTTGGCGTACCGTCTCCGCCTGCTCGCATCCCCCTTCGAGTTTCACCATATGAGCAAATCCTTCACGCATGAGACGGGCCGCATTGTCGAGCGCTTGCGCCGGCGTGGCAAAGCTCATGAATGGCATGTCCACCATGAGCAAGGCGCGCTGGCATCCTCGGGCGACCAGTTGGGCATGATAAACCATATGGTCCATGGTCACAGGCACCGTGGTCTGGTGACCCTGGACAACCATTCCCAGGGAATCCCCCACCAGGATGACATCAACCCCAGCCTTATCGATGGCAGCGGCAAAACTTGCGTCATAGGCGGTCAGACAGACGAGCTTCTTGCCTGCCTGTTTCCACTTGCGCAGTGTCGATACTGTCACTGTGCTCGATGTTGGGACTGTTTGCGTGCTCAACTCATGAATCCATTGGGTGGTAGTGTCTCGATCGGTGCCTACACCGCAGGAGATCCAAATGCCCTGGCTCGCCCTACGCCGGCGCCTTGGCCGAGGCGATTTCTGAAGTCTATCGTGAGAAGTCTCCGGCGCAAACCCCGAGGCGGCAGGGACGGGCTACAGGTTGAGGACTTCGAGGCCGTTTCGCGATACCGTCGTTAGCAGCTTGAACACGGCCCCTCGGCCCGGTATGACCAACTGCGGAGCAATCTCGTGCAGAGGATAGAGCACAAAAGAACGCCGATGCAGATCGGGATGAGGAAGTGTCAAGTCTGGGCTTTGCATATGAATCTCGCCAAACAGCAACAGATCAAGGTCCAAGGTACGCGGACCCCAGCGCACCCCATTACGTACCCTCCCCTGTTGCCGCTCAATATGTTGTAGACAGCGAAGGAAAGCTAAGGGCGAAAGTCGCGTTTCAAGCGCCGCCACCGCATTGATAAAATCAGGCTGGGCGACAACACCAAGCGGCCGGCTGCGATACAGCGCCGAATGCCTGAGCCGTCGTGTGCCGGGTAGCCGAGCTAGAGCTTCGAGCCCCCTCTGCACCTGTCGGATGGGCTCCCGCAAGTTACTGCCGAGACCGACATAGGCCTGAATCGGATAGTCCGCAAAGCCCTCCACGCGGCGTCACTTCCTGTTACGATTTCGAGAGGAGCGCCGACGCCGTGGGCGCGCGAGCCTATCCAGCATCTGCTCACGTTGCGCCGCATCTTCAACGTTTTGCAGATCGGTCCACCACCGCGCCTTATCGCCCACGTCCTCGCCCGTTTCTGCCCGCAACAGCAAAAAATCATAGGCAGCCCGGAAGCGCGGGTGAGCCAAGAGCTCCAGAGCCCGCCGCTTCTTGACACTGACCAAACGTGGCTGCAGGTCCCAGATCTCTCTAATCATGTTGGTGATGCGCCGCGGCAATGCCGTGCGGGTCAGTTGCTCGGAGAGCACGGTACTCGCTGCCATCTGAGTTGCGGGTGCATCATGCAGGCCCTGCTCCTGGAAGCTTGCCAAACGCTGACGCATCGGTAACCACAATAACGCGGCGAAGAGAAAAGCCGGCGTTACCGGCTTTCCTTCGGCAATGCGGGCATCGGTACTTTCCATCGCCTTGACTATCAGCATGCGACCAGCCAATCCGGCATCCCGCTCGAGGCTCGCCAGCACCTGTGGGAACAGGTGAGCGAAAACATCATAGTGCTGAAGTAGCTCAAAGGCGCGCACAGCGTATCCGCTATGAAACAGCTTCAGCACCTCCTCGTACAGACGAGCAGGAGGAACCTCGTCGAGCAGATGCGCCAAGGGTGACATCATGGCCTGCGTTTCGGGGTGGATACAAAAGCCAAGAGTCGCGGCGAATCGAATCGCGCGCACGATGCGCACAGGGTCCTCTTGGATACGTACTTCTGGGTCACCCACCAGACGCAGCGTGCCGGTGCGCAGGTCGGCCATACCACCGGTAAAGTCCGCGACCGAGAAGTCGCGAATATTGTAATAGAGCGAATTCACGGAAAAGTCCCGGCGCCAGGCATCTTCCTCCAAGGTGCCATAGACATTGTCCCGCAGGATGCGTCCATTGAGGGTAATGCGCTCATCCTCGGCATCCATTTCCACACGCGCCCGGAATGTCGCCACCTCAATCACTTCGCGTCCGAAACGGACGTGGGCTAAACGAAATCTTCTGCCAATGAGGCGACAGTTGCGAAACAGTCCTCTTACCTGTTCTGGTGTGGCATCGGTGACGATATCAAAGTCTTTGGGCTCGCGGCCGAGCAGCAGATCGCGCACACCTCCACCCACCAAGTAGCCTTCGAAGCCGGCGTTTTTCAACCGATACAAAACCTTCAGCGCACTTTCGCTAATATCAGCGCGCGAAACGTTATGAGAGGGTCTAGGAATGGTGATCTGGGGAGTCGCGGTGCGTGAATCCTTTGCTGTCACCTGGGACGAAAACTTGAGTCGATTACTCGGATGCGTATAATACCACTACGTTTAGCATCGTCTAGTCTACCATTAATTCAAACGCTCCCTTCGTCTAGTGGCCTAGGATACCGCCCTCTCACGGCGTAGACAGGGGTTCGAGTCCCCTAGGGAGCGCCAGAACGTCACCCACAGTGGCCAACGGCATTCGGTCAGGGCATGGACGGCCCGGTCAGCAGTGCGACGTAACCCGCTTCACCCTTACCGCTCCCGTGCGATCGAGCCGCTTGCCCGCCTACGGCGCCTCCCCCTGGGCCAAGAGAGGCGTGCATGGCACGCCAGCGGTGATACCGCGCCCTGATGCCCCGACGGAAAATTACCTTGAGCAGCATTCGAAGCGTAACATGGGTGTTTCTTTGCTCGGTGCTACCCGCCCAAGCAGCAACCCTCCAGTCCATGAGTGACGAGTTGGTCATCGAGCCTTGGGCGGGCCGAAACGGCAAACAGGCCGTGCTTCGCGCCCTCACCCGCAGCGCCCGTGTGTCTTTGCCGCAGCGCAGGCAAGATGCGCCTAGCGCAGTGCCGCTCCAGCACGAAACCACAGGATGGGCCACCGACCATCTGCTGGTCAAAAATGCCGTCCCTAAGCAAGGCCTGCTGCAAATGCAGGCCAAACGAGATGCACTGGTTGCTGAAAACCAACGACTGCAGCGTAATCAGCTGGCGCTACGCCAAGCTCTGGCCCATCGACAGGCGCGCCTCACTGCCGCTCGGGCCGCCCGTCAACAGCTCGTGAGTACAATTACGAGGCTGCGCCACCTTATCCCCCGCCGCCAGGCGCTAGAGAAGCGGCATCAATCCTTGCTTTCGCAAGTAGTGACTCTGGAGAGTGACCTTGAGCTGCTTCGGGTAGAAAACAACGCTCGCAGAGACGACGCCAGCCACGATTCGGCGACGATGGGAATCGGCATGCTTTTCGGGGGGTTGCTGGCCGGCCTGCTGGTTACCCGGATGCGCCGGTGAGAGGGTGTTTTAAAACCGACGCAACAACCTCATCTTGGGTGCTGCCTATTGGTTGACTACGATACACACGCCACCCCGGCGCGGATCTCCCGCACCACGCAGCACACCGTTCGCGGCAACCACAGTATGCACGCCACCAAAGAACAGGTTCCGCTCTGGCCAAATCTGATGTTGCGCAAACAGATCGAGCACTGGGGCAATGCGCGTGAGGTCAAACCCTCCTTCCACGCTGAGTAGCCCCTCCTCGTAGTGAATGCGCGGCGCATAGACACTTTCGGCCACCTCCATGTCAAAGTCGACGAGATTGGACAGCACCTGCAAAATGGCGGTCCGAATACGGTTAGAACCGCCCGAGCCTGTGGCGACGGCGTCACCGTTCGGATGAAGGACGATGCACGGAGCCATCATCGAGGAAATGCGCTGATCCGGTTGCCACTGATGAAAACCCGATGGGCTCAAGTCCTGCTCACCCAGCATGTTATTGAGCATGATGCCGGTGCCGGGCACGACATAACCCGAGCCCTCGCCGTTGGAAATACTCAGGCTCGCCATGTTGCCTCTTCCATCGATGATGCTGATGTGGGTGGTACCGCGGCGGCTCTGTGCGCCCGTGGCGAGCCGTGCTCGGTAAGGCGCGAAACGCGCCGGTGCCAGCAGTTTCTCGGCATTCGGCAAGCCAAGCGCATCGTCCTGCTGTGCCTCTGAACGAGCTTCCAAGGTCAGCTCCAGCACTCTGGCCAATAAAGCCACCTGTTCGGCGGAGCCGAAACCGAGCGAGCGCACTTCGAAGTCTTCTAAAAGCTTTAATCCGAAGCCTATGAGCGAACCGCCAAACGATGGCGCGGGATTGGTAAGCACAGTGCTACCCCTATAGGACACGACCAACGGCCGGCGCTGGTATACTCGATAATGGGCAAGATCATCCAAGGTCAGTTGCCCACCGCCCTGCATATCGCGCGCGAGGGTGCGAGCAATCTCGCCCCGATAGAACAAATCATCGCCCTCGATAGCGAGCGTCTCCAAAACGTCGGCAAGCTCAGGCTGACGCAAACGCTCTCCCTCGGAAACCAGTATGTCAAGATTTGATGGACTGGCATAAATTGCTCTTGCCTCAGGCGTGTCCTGATAGATGGCGCCGACAATACTGTAGATGTAAGCCTGTAGGCGGTTCACGACGATGCCGTCGAGGGCGCACTGGATGGCTGGTAAAACGAGTTGGCGAAGTGGAATTGAGCCAAAGTCGTGGTGCACCTCGAACAACCCCCGCACCACCCCTGGAACGGCGATAGCTCCCCTGCCAATGTGGAATTCCTGCCGTGCTGTTCCGAAGTCAGCAACGATAGGACGAAAATCGAGCTCCGTCGGGGGGTGGCGATTACGAGGCGTCTGGACGAAGAAGTCGTACAGCCTGGGCGCACCGCCGGCAGGCCGGGCCAGCAGAAAGCCGCCCCCGCCGAGAGAAGCGAGCACCGGCTCCGCGACACAGGCGGTGGCCAGCGCGGCGAGCACTGCATCAAAGGCATTACCTCCTTCGAGCAATACGCTTTCAGCGGCCTGAGCAGTGAGCTCATGCCCTGCTGCCACGACACCCGATGCCTTCAACGCCGCAGCACCATCGGTCCCATCCGATGCCCACCCAACAAATGCATATGAAGGTGATGAACTTCCTGGCCTCCGTCTCGGTTACAATTGATGATTAGTCGGTAACCACTCTGCGCTATTCCCTCCCGCTCAGCCACTTCCTTTGCCACCAGCAACATCCGCCCTGCGAGTTGCTCATCACTCTCATCGAGGTCATTGACCGTTGCAACTTCCTTGTTTGGGACGATCAATAGATGCACCGGTGCCGACGGATTGATGTCTCGAAAGCAGGTGACCTGATCGTCCTGATACACGATATCCGCCGGTACCTCACCCCGAATGATCTTGGAAAAGATAGTCGACATGTCTCAAAATCTCCCATTCCCGAGCTTCAGGCCTTTGCTCACACCGGCGCTGCACCACCGCCGCCACGGGCGCAGCCTGCTGCCTCAATCGATCGGTATGAGCCCCAATTCCTCCCCTAAAATACGTCGACACAGGGCTGCTCGCTCTCGTTCCACCATCAGGCGCATATCACCCAGGGCGGTGTCCCAAATGGGGAGCAAGCTATGCAAGCGCTCATTCGTGATATAGAAAGCGATTCCCTCGCGCTCGAGCACCATTCGCAGCAAGATTACCTCCTGCTGCGATTGCGGTCGATAAATCTCAACGAACGTCGGTTCTTCTTGTTGATTCCAGCGATCCAAGGAAGTTTTCTCCGCAGCTCTCGTTACACCTATTACGCTCATCCCGCCGTCATCCACCGCCGGCGCCTGCCCGATGGCGAGCGTCATGTTTGTGCCGTCGAGGTAGTCGAATGCTGGGAGATGCTCGCTAGCCAGCGCCACCCTTCGACCGAGCAACTCCATGGCAGCAGAGGTGACTGGGGAACGTAACCGAGCTTCCCGCTGAGAAGCTCTTCTAAGGAGGCCGCGAGCGCCGGCGGCGCACGGCGCTGAGACAAACTCGTCAGGAACGATTTTGCGCGGCTGAAAACTGGCACTGCAAGGGCGAGCCCCGAAATGGAGCGCGTAAACCGAAGTGCACATGCCCGTACAGCAAGAACGGAGAGCCGCAGCGCGGTGCCGCTATGACAAGCGCCGTCGTTTTGAAACAGCTTCTAACGCAGCCGCCCTTTGCCTTGCGCGTCGTCAGTTATTCTTCGCCCCCTGCTCGACCCAAGTCTTTAGGGTGGCGATTTCCTCTTCGGTCAAGGGTTCCTTCCCGTGAGGCATCTGGATAGACGGATCAGCCCGCCCTTCGACCAACATGGTCAGTGCACTCGTTAAGCTATCGCCGGGCTTAATAACTGCTCCGAACTTGGTACCTTTCATCAGATCCTCATAGGTCGCCATGCTGAAGCCACTGGCTTCATACCCAGCAGCGCCCTCTACATGGCACTCCATGCAATTTTTTTCCAAGATAGGGCGGACATCTTTGCTGTAGCTGACCTCGGGCTCCTCGGCACGCTGACACCCCCATACAAGAACGAGGCAAGCTCCTGCAAGCAATCCCCCTGTAAGCATTGTTCTTTTCATGGTTTCTTCCTTAACCCATCCTGGTAGCACTCACAATTCATTGTCGCCCAATCAGCCGACCCAGGCTACAAAGAGCCCGGAGCCAGCATTACTGGTATCATAAGAGACTCCCGTACCGCCCTCAAGAGAACGAACATCTTTGCGTTCTCTCGATTCTCCATCCCCTAATCACAGGGGTGACGCACCACGATCGTATCCGCCCGATCCGGCCCGGTGGAAATCACATCCACGGGTGTCTCGGTTAGTTGCTCGATGCGGCGCAGGTAAGCCTGAGCCCCCTGCGGCAATGCCTCCCATTGGCGAGCGCCAACCGTGGTCCCCTGCCAGCCTGGCAAATCAAGGTAAATCGGCTCGCACTGCGCCATCGCCTCCGCACCAACGGGAGCTGTCGACCGTTCGGTGCCCTGATAGCGGTAGCCGACGCACACCCGCACCGGGTCCAACCCGTCCAGCACATCGAGTTTGGTAACGCAAAGCCCCGTAATCCCGTTGACTTGAATGGACCGATGCAAAGCGACGAGGTCCAACCAACCGCAGCGTCGCGCGCGCCCTGTGGTGGCGCCAAATTCCCGACCGCGATGCCCGAGGTATTGGCCGATGTCATCAAAGAGCTCCGTGGGAAACGGACCGGCGCCCACTCGTGTAGTGTACGCTTTCGTCAAGCCTAGGACGTAGTCGAACATCCGAGGTCCAACTCCGCTGCCGCTCGCGGCAGCCCCAGCTGTCGTGTTCGAGGAGGTCACAAAGGGGTAGGTCCCATGGTCGACGTCGAGCAAAGCGCCCTGTGCTCCCTCGAATAGGATCCCGCCGCCGCATTTATGGATCTCAAGAAGACGTGTCGGCACGTCGTCCACCAGCGAGCAGAGCGGGCCGGCAATTTCCATTGCCTCTCCCAAAACCTCCTCGTAGTCCACCGGATCAACGTGATAATAGTAGTGAAGCATGAAATTGTGGTAGTCGAGGACCTCCCGGAGCTTGGCGGCGAAGCGCTCACCATCGAATAGATCGCCTACCCGCAGCGCCCGCCGCGCCACCTTGTCCTCATACACCGGCCCGATGCCCCGGCCCGTGGTGCCAATAGCCGATTCGCCCCGCAAGCGCTCCCGGGCTTGGTCCAACACGACGTGGTAAGGTAGTATGAGCGGGCAAGCCTCGCTTATCCGCAGGCGTTCACGAACAGGAAAGCCCCGTTCTTCCAGCATCGCCAGCTCATCGAGCAAGGCATGCGGCGAGACCACCACGCCATTGCCGATGAAGCAGCTAACGCCCTCGCGCAACACACCTGACGGAAGCAAATGGAGCACGATCTCCTGACCACCGGTAACCAGCGTATGGCCGGCATTGTGACCGCCCTGAAATCGAACCACGGCCGCCACGCGATCAGTCAGCAAGTCGACCACCTTGCCCTTCCCCTCGTCGCCCCACTGGTTCCCAATGACAACTACATTCCTACCCATTCACTGAGTCCTGTTTTCGGCGATAATCCTACGGCGTGCTCACCGCTGCTATCCCGACGCCGGGCCTTCGCTCGAATGGCCAACCGCCCTTACCACCCAGTTTTCACCTTCACGCCTCAACGTGCGGTCGCATCCAAGCTCCCGAGCCGCTACCGCTTGCCCGGGCAAAGCATAGATCACGCGCTCACCCGAGGCTCGTAGCGCGCGCACCCGGTGTCTCAACTCGGGCTCGTGAGCATAGGGTGCTAAAATTCCACCCCTTGTCCTTGGCGCTTCCTCCGATTCCTTCGCTAACGTCACTAAGGCTTTGAGATCGGTGCTAAATCCGGTAGCGGCACGGGCCCGCCCAAACACTTTGCCGATGTCGTCATACCGCCCCCCGCGAGCGATTTCTTGACCGTGTTCTGGAACGAAGGCGCCAAACACCACGCCGGTGTGATAGTGATACCCGCGCAGCTCCGCTAGATCAAAATGCAACGGCACCTCGGGGATCCACTGGTGCAGCTGGGTTGCCAGATCAGCCAGGCGCTTCAACTCCCGCTGCACCGCTTCGCTCGCTTTTGCCAGGCAATTCCTGGCAACCGGCAGGACCTCTTCATCACCGTGCAAATCGATGAGGCTGCCTATCATCTGCCGCAGCGGTTCGGGAATGACGAGCGCCGCCAGCAACTCATCGACCTCGCTTCGCGCCTTTCGTTGCAGCGCATCGAACAGAATGGTCTCGTCCGCGGCGCTCAAACCTGCCTGCCTCACCAGCCCACGATAGATTCCGACATGACCGATATCGAGATGCACACGCTTGACTCCGGCTGTTGCCAGCGTCTCGAGCATCAGGGACAGGATTTCCACGTCGCTCTCGATGCCCTTGTGGCCATAGAGCTCGGCCCCCACTTGCAGAAAGCTACGCGAGCCCGAGATCCCATCGAGGCGAGTGTGCAGCACGGTGCCTAAATAGCACAGCCGCACCGGGATATCGCGCTTGAGATGATGCACATCGACGCGCGCGGCTTGCGGTGTCATGTCGGCCCGCACTCCCATGAGCCGTCCGCTGATCTGGTCTGTCAGCTTGAAGGTCTGTAGATCGAGATCACTGCCAGTGCCCGTCAGTAGGGACGACAGATACTCGATAATCGGAGGGATGATCAGATCATAACCCCAGCTGGTAAAGACATCGATGATATCGCGCCGTACCCGCTCCAGGCGGGCCGCTTCCTCTGGCAAGATTTCTTCGATGCCGGCGGGTAGCAGCCACGGCTCACTTGCGACCATGTTTAGTGGATCAAGTACAGCAGCACCACACCCAGTACCATGCTGGTGAGGCCTGTGAAGCGCAACGCATTGTCATTCATCTGCGAAATCAGCAATAGCGCCCGGCGCAAAGCTTCTGGGCTTAAGAAGGGCATAACCCCCTCGATGACCAACAGCAGCGCAAGGGCTACCCACAAATCTTGCCACATCAACGTGCTTATTCCCGCTCGCAGACCACCCCAAGGAACAAACGACCACGTCCCTTAGCAACAGCAACGCTGCCGCTAAAGAGTAACTGGCCGTTATTTAGGCAGTTCAAGCGGTCCAGTAGAATTCTTACCCGTGGGATTACTGCTACCCGTAGGATCTTTAAAGTACTTGAAAAAGTCCGTATTGGGCTCCATCAAGATCAGGTCTGACTTGCTGTTGAAGGTTGTTCGGTAGGCGCTAAGACTACGATAGAGAGAATAGAACTCCGGGTTTTGCTTAAATGCATTGGCATAAATCTCCGATGCCCCAGCGTCCCCCTGACCGCGAATTCGTTGCGCATCACGCTCGGCCTCCGCCAGCATCACCTCGCGTTCCCGATTGGCCTTAGCGCGAATAATCGTCGCCGCCTCTTCACCGCGTGAGCGGAAATCCTTGGCCACCTCTTCACGTTCCGCTGACATCCGTTGATAAACAGAATTGCTCACCTCCTCCGGTAGATCGATGCGTTTGATGCGCACATCGATAATTTCGACACCCAGTGTCTCGGACGCGCCCTTCACCATCCCTGTGAGGATGGCCATTACTTCAGTGCGCTGACCAGAGACCACATCGTTTAGGGTGCGTTTACCGAACTCATCCCGAAGCCGCTGGCGCACAAAGGCCGCGATGCGATCCGAGGCGAGGATGGGACTGCCACCGGTGGCGGTGTAAAAGCGCTCCACATCGCCAATCCGCCATTTTACAAAAGAGTCGACAAAGAGGTTTTTCTTTTCACTCGTGAGGTAGAGCTCCGGTGGCGCATCCATGTTCTGAACACGCCCATCGAGCTTCTTTATGTTCTGCACGAAAGGCATCTTGAAATAGAGCCCCGGCGTGTAATCGGCGCGAACGATTCGCCCCAGCTGAAATTTGATGGCGCGCTCGCGCTCGTCCACCGTAAACACGGAAAGCAGACCGACGATCAGTAGTCCCGCGATCAGTATCAAAATGGCCTTGTTTTGCAGCATCAACGGCCCCTCCCTCGCAGGTCGAAACGTTCCCTGCCGGTGTCTTCGAGACCGCGGCGATCCTCAGCCATCGTGTCGGACTCCTCTGTATTCATCACGCCCCCGGCTCGGGTCCGCTCACGCCCACTCATGAGTTTGTCCAGCGGCAAATAAATGAGGCTATTTCCTCCCTGCACATCGACCATGACCTTACTGGCATTGGTCATTACCGATTCCACGGCCTCTATGTAGATCCGTTCGCGGGTCACTTCGGGCGCCTTGTTGTACTCACGTAAAACGTCGAGAAAGCGATCGGTCTCACCGTCGGCGGCTGCCACGACCCGCTGCTGGTACGCCAGTGCGCGTTCGCGTACCGCGTTCGCATCACCGCGTGCCTTTGGAAGAATGTCCGCCGCATAGGCTCGCGCTTGGTTCTTTTTCCGCTCTTCGTCTTCTCGCGCCTTCACCGCATCGAAGAATGCCTCCTGAACCTCTTTGGGTGGTTGTGCGCTTTGCATATTGACACTGGTGACATTGAGACCCGTGCCGTAGCTATCGACGATGCCCTGGATTAATGATAGAGCCTCCGACGCCACGGCATTTCGGCCCTCGGTGAGCACAAAGTCCATCTTACTCTTGCCAACGATCTCGCGCACCGCTGATTCGGTCGCCTGACGCAGTGTCATTGTCGGATCGACCACGTTGAACAGGAAGGCACCGGGATCGGCAACACGGTACTGTACCGTGAACTTCAGGTCGACGATCGCCTCATCTTCGGTCAGCATCAAGGATTCATGAGGCACAGAACCCCGCCCAGCGGGTGTGCGACGAAAGCCGATGTCCTCGCTACGGACCTGTTGTACGTTAACTTTCTCTACCGTTTCCACCAGGAATGGCGCCCAGTGAGGACCCGGTCCGGTGGAGCGCACGTACTTTCCAAAGCGCAATACCACGCCTTGCTCAGGTGGATCCACGATGTAAATGCCGGCAATAATCCAGCCGATCAGCACCAGCAGAGCGATAAGACCAATGCCTTTTTTGCCACCGCCGAACAGCGCGCCGCCCCCTCTACTGGGGCCGCCGCCCGACTTGCCTGAGCTGAAAATACGCCCCAGGCTCGCCTGCAGCTTACGAAGCACCTCATCTAGATCGGGCGGGCCCTGCTGACCACCGCCACGACCGCCACCCCATGGATCCTTATCCCCGTTGCCGCCAGGCTGATTCCAAGCCATCCACATACCTCATGTCATGGTGTCACTATATCAAGTTGCCCCAAGCACGATCGCGCTACTACGCTGGCCGCGCGTTTACCTACCTCGTGCCCAGGCACCCCAGGGGACCGTGGGCAGAAACCTCCCCTCTACCGCGAATGTTGATCGGGATCTGTCGACGCCGCTTCACAGGCCAGAGCACGGTGGGCAAGATTTCAATTGTATGTCTTACGCAACTTAGGCCGCAATACAAGACTGATCCAACCCTTCACTGCGGCACAACCTTTCCAGCGACGGGCGCGGAATTTCCACCTCAAGCACCCAGGCGCCATCAGCTCTTTGCTGTTCTCCAAGCACAACCCCCAGCGCATAGAGCCGCGCACGCAACTTTCCCGCGCTGGGTGGCAAACACAATTGCCGATACACTGTCTGCGTTGCACAATGCTCCGACAGCGCCTGTAGAAGCAAGTCTACACCCTCACCGCTCTGGGCGGACATCAAAATCCGTCTCACTTGCCCGTCGGGTCCCCGCTCGCTGCCAGGTTGCAGCCGCGGATCGAGATCGATTTTGTTATAGACCTCGATCTGGGGAATCTCTGCAGCGCCGATCTCCGCGAGAACCTTGTTGACTTGTTCTACTCGCATTGTCCGTCCAGGGGAAGTACTGTCGATTACGTGCAATAACAGGCTTGCGTTGCGGGTTTCCTCTAGGGTGGCCCGAAAGGCGGCTACCAAGTCATGGGGAAGATGGCGAATGAAGCCCACCGTGTCCGCGACGATGATGCTTTGCCCACCAGGCAACGGCAAGCGCCGCAAGGTTGGATCCAAGGTCGCGAACAGCTGGTTGGCGGTTTGCGCATGGGCACCGGTCATCCGATTAAAGACAGTGGACTTACCTGCATTGGTATAGCCCACAAGGGATACTACCGGCACCGACGCCTTACGGCGAGCACGACGGCTGAGGTCGCGTCGATTAGCCACCTGCGAGAGACGTCGGTTGATTTGCTTGATGCGCGCACCGATCAAACGCCGGTCCGTCTCTAACTG
This sequence comes from Gammaproteobacteria bacterium, assembly GCA_049282355.1. Taxonomy (GTDB): domain Bacteria; phylum Pseudomonadota; class Gammaproteobacteria; order HK1; family HK1; genus JAGTVB01. Next base: position 42,956 of record JBAPTW010000158.1, read on the forward strand.
GGTCTCTCCTGGACCCCGCAGTCCGATACCCCCCTTTTGCCGCTCGAGGTGTGTCCATCCGCGTACCAAACGGCTCGCCAAGCGACTCAGCTGAGCGAGCTCCACCTGCAGCTTACCTTCGAAAGAGCTCGCCCTCTGCGCAAATATGTCGAGAATCAGCCCAATTCGGTCGACCACGCGGCAACCGAGCAACTGTTCGAGGTTGCGCTCCTGGGCTGGATTGAGTTCATGATTTACGATGACCACTTGCGCATCCAGCTCTAGGATACTTGTGCGGATTTGCTCTGCCTTACCTCGCCCAATAAACAAGCGCGGGTCGGGAGCCGATCGCGACGCCGTCAGACAGGCAACTGGCCAGGCACCTGCCGACTGCACCAGCTGCTGAAGCTCCTCAAGATCCTCGTGTATGCGCTCTTGCGGCAAATCGACGTGCACAAGCAGCGCCCGTTCCAGCGTGCGCGGTGATTCAATCAAAATACGACTTACTCGCAGCCTTGGGCACTTTAGCTCCGATCGCTTTCCTGGCCCACATCATCGGGCCTTGGCAGCTTGACATTGCGTGACGGCACCACAGTCGAGATGGCATGCTTATAGACCATCTGGCTGACACTGTTCTTCAGCAACACCACGAACTGATCAAAGGATTCGATTTGCCCTTGCAGCTTGATGCCGTTGACCAGAAAGATGGACACTGGCACACGCTCTTTGCGCAGGGTATTCAAGAATGGATCTTGGAGCGACTGTCCTTTACTCATCATTTTTGCTCCTTAAGAAATGATCTTAAGTTGTTGTTTTTAAATCAAAGTGGCCCGACCATCCCTAGCCATGGCTGGGAAAATGACCCAATCGGCGCAACTTTTGATCCTCCTGTCCCACCAAAAAAAAATCAACCATTTCTCAAAGCGTTGTGCCAGATTGGTTGCTCTACCTCTTTACGTTCTTACCGGCCAAAGTCAGGAGGTATACAGAGTCAACCGCCGGAACCCGCAGGGCTGAGAAAGAGTAACATAAACAATACAATACCTTCACATCGCCATAGGGTTGCCACTTGCGCGCACGACGCGGGGCAAAAACGGCCATCTCCTCTCCCTTACCTTATGTTGACGGCTTTTTCACAAACTCTGAGACGTACTTACTTACCCGCGCCACCACCTGCCGATCATAAGCGTCGAAGCGCCGGGCTCCAGACTCGCATCGAAGCCAGGTGAGCTGGCGCTTGGCAAGTTGTCTGGTGGCGGCGATCCCGCTACTGACCATCGTTTCGTAATCGATAACGTCCGCCAAATAGTCGCAAACTTGCCGATAGCCCACAGCACGCATAGCGGGCAGCTCGCGATCGACCTGCTTTTGTTCGCGCAGCCACATCACTTCTTCCACCAGCCCGCCGGTCAGCATGCCCCGAAAACGCTCGGCAATACCGGCGTGCAGCAACGTCCGATCCACCGGATCGAGAATAATCTTTACAATGGGGCCATGCCAGCCCGGCTGCCTGTGCTCAGCCACCCACTGCGTCAGCGTGCACCCCGTCACCTCGTAGACCTCTAGCGCGCGTTGGATACGCTGCCCGTCGTGCGGGTGGATACGCGCCGACGCCGTTGCGTCAATCCTCGTCAAGCGGGCATGCAGAGCTGGCCAACCCGCCACCGCCGCTTCGCCGGTGAGGCGCGACCGCACCCGTTGATTCGCCGATGGTAATGCGCAGAGTCCCGGCCAAAGCGCTCGAAAGTAGAGACCACTGCCGCCGACCAGCAGTGGAATCCGACCCCGCCCCCTTATGCCCTCAATTTCGCGTCGGGCATCGCGCGCAAATTGGGCTGCCGAATAAATCTGATTGGGCTCACATATGTCAATAAGCCTGTGAGCCGCCTTGGCAAGCACCTCGGGGAGCGGCTTACCGGTGCCAATATTCATGCCGCGGTAAACCATCGCCGAATCGACGCTGATGATCTCCACCGGCAAGCGCTCAACGAGCTCCACGGCAAGCGCCGTCTTGCCGACAGCCGTTGGCCCCATCAAAAATATCAGCGGGGGAGCATCAGCGCCGATTCTCCTTTCTGCAGAAGCTCTTCCCAACATTACTGCGCTCGCCATCGCTGCTCTATGCAGGGGCTTACCAAAACCGCTAGGAGCGAGCCCAGGGGATCGGACCAGTAACTTCCCATGTCCCCATGGCATTCCAGTTTCAAACCACCGTGCGCCTTGCTCTGCCAGCGCGTGCCATTGCTACCACGGCTTTTCGACTAGCTGTCGCCCGAAGCATCTATGGCCCCACGCCGTGCATCGCCGCGGGCGCTATCCTGCCGAAAAAGCTGTCTGATCTTATCAATAGATAGTTGGACCCAACACGAGCCGGAAGAGTTGCGCGCAGAAGCAAGGCCAACAGCTTCTATTTCTCGCAGCAAAGTGTTCATCTCCGGCAATGTCCGCGGCGGCTGTGTACCAGCCGCTGCGTGGATGGCCATCGCTAGCAGTACCGCACCCGGACTAAGAATGTCTCCGTCAGGCACATAACTGGCTAACATGTGTGACAGCACATCGTAAATCAATTTAGCGAGATCAGCTCCTTGCACTAGGCTGGGGATCTGGCGCACCGAAAGCGTCTCGGGCCCGACACACCGCAGCTCAAAACCGAGCTTTCTGAGTATCGTTTGCGAGGCCTCAGCCGCTCGCATCTCGTCAGGGGCCACTGGCAATGAGACGGGCACCAACAAGGGGCGCGGCGGGATGAAACCCGCTTGGTAGGCTTGTACCAACTGCCGATGAATCACTTTGCCTAGCGCCTCGCGCAGGTCAACCAGAACCAGGCCCTGAGCGTTCTCAGCCAACAGGAAAGACCCTGCTTTGAGCCGACCCAAGGCATACCCCAATGGCGGCATACGCTGCGGGTCGGGCACATTGACGTCCTCGGTGCAAACACCGCCGAAGCCCTGCGGTGGGCTGCTCCGAACCTCAGGCGGTACCCCGCCACTCAGCTTCCAGGCAGAATTGATGCCAAACGCTGACGGCCGGCATTCATCCAATGCGCTATCGTCCGAGACTGCCTGCACCTCTGGGGGTTGCGCTGGCGTTATGCTGTAGGCCATTCCTGCCAAAGCTCTGGCCACGCTGCGCGACAGGAAGTCATGCACCAATCGTCTGTCTCTAAACCGTATCTCGTGCTTGGTCGGGTGCACATTGACATCCACTGCTCTTGGATCGATGTCGATGTACAGCACGTAACCAGGATAACGATCGCGGGCAATCCTTTCCTCGTATGCCTGCCTCACCGCGTGCGTTGCCGAACTGTCGCGTACCCAACGCCCGTTTACGAAGAGGTGCTGCAGATCGGCAGCGCCTCGAGAAAAACCGGCACCCGCTACCCATCCCCTAAGCTTAAGCCCGCTAATTTCGAATTCGATCTGCAGGGCATGTTGCACAAAGGCTGTCCCACAGATCCTAGCAAGGCGTTGCAAACGCGCGCGTTCGTTGTGAGCGGGCAACAAGCGCAGCATCGATGCGCCATCGCACTCTAGGCGAAAACCAACATCGAAACGGCTCAAGGCCATGCGCTTAACGATCTGCTGGAGATGCCGCTGTTCGGTGCGCTCAGAACGCAGAAATTTGCGCCGGGCGGGGGTACTGAAAAAGAGGTCCCGCACTTCGACTGTCGTTCCTAATGGGTGAGCCACTGGAACCGCTGCAGGAATGCCACCTCGCCCATCCGAGGTAACGCCCCAACCGTGGTCATCGCTGCGACAACGTGAGCTAAGGGTTAGTCTGGAGACCGAGGCGATGCTCGGTAAGGCCTCACCGCGGAAACCCAAGCTCGCTACCTGTTCGAGGTCGGCAAGTGACGTGATCTTGCTGGTGGCGTGACGGTGCAGAGCCGCCGCCAAATCATCTCTGTGAATTCCGCTGCCGTCATCACGCACCCGAATGAGACGCACACCCCCTTGCTCGACATCCACCTCGATCCATCGAGCAGCGGCGTCTAAGCTGTTTTCGAGAAGCTCTTTAACCACAGATGCCGGACGTTCCACCACCTCGCCGGCCGCGATCTGATTCGCGAGCGAGACCGGTAATTCCCGAATGCGTCTCTCGGGAAAATCACGCCCAGCCGAAAGCTTCAGCATCATTTAGTAAATCTCGCAGGCCCTGCAATAAACTTGGCTGGCCCTGGCCCAGAACGACAAGAAAGTCTTTGTGCTTCCCTTGGCGAGAAGCAAAAAGCCGCCGCCTGTGCGAAAATTCGGAACCGTTGCCATCCTTTCTTCAGTTACGAATCCAGCGCCACGATCACCCCGGCACCGTGCTTGTCTTCGACCACCGCCAGCCGTCCCAGGAGCCGGTGATGACCGATGTGGACCGTAAATGCCGATCTCTTGCGAGATTCGGTAACCGTCATCTCCTCAATAATTTCGCTCACCAACTGAGGTTCCGCATCGATAATTCTCATTTACGCCTCCCGAAAGCACCGCCAACGGCTTTGATCCTCAAAGCGAGACCTGCCAGCCGCCAAGTTCCTACTCGAATGCGCCTCGAGAAAAGGCCGAAACAGCCTTCCCTGACCGTTCCTAGCGCCTAGGAGGCAATGGCGAACAGGACTGACGACCTAGTAGGAAGCGACCAAGTTATCCCTCGCTCCCGGCGCTACGCAGCGAGAAACTGCTGCGCCCGATAGAGCCCAATCAGGGTCTTGGCGTCCGTTATAGTGCCGCCTCCAGCCCAGCCCATAGCTTCCGCAAACGCGAGCCAGTGTACCTCCAAAACTTCATGAGCTTCGGTCTCGCCGACTCTCGGCGTCAATCCTTGTGCTAGGAAGAGATGAACCCGCTCTGAGAAGACGCCGGGCGAGCTCAGCATTGACCCCAAAGAATGCCATTTCGCCGCCTGGAGCTGCGCCTCCTCGGTAAGCTCTCGCTGAGCCGCCAGAATCGGCGGCTCTCCGGCATCGAGCTTACCCGCGGGCAACTCCCAGATCCAACCATCTGCCGCATATCGGTACTGACGCAGCAGACACACCCGATCATACGCATCTAGAGCCACCACCGCGGCACCGCCTGGATGGCGAACCACCTCCAGATCGACCTGCTTGCCGTTTGGCAACGCAACGGTCTCGATGCCGACATCGATGATCGTTCCTCGATAGATAGGTAAACGTCTAATCAACGGGATCGAGCCTCTCGATCTGCATCGCTCTGCCTCACCGACGGGCGCCGCGCAGCGGGTAAGTACAGTCACTACCACTGCCATCGGCCTGTCCATTAGCACTACCGTTCGCGGTCATGACTGACCACAGGGAGGACTGACTGATCTTCTTTCGAACCCAATAGGGAAAAGGCTCGTTCAAACCAAAAAAGCGCCAGAGCATGGCTGAGGAGCCACAGTGGCGGACAAACCATCCGCGCGCAAAGCAGCTCGGACTTCATCCCAAAAATGAATTCGCGCCTCGATCGATCTTTTAGCGGCCTGCTCCGACTCCAGCACTTTCTGCAAATCCCCGGCGCACAGTTCCTCCAGCAACCGCATCGCCATCGGACCATGGCTATCGTCATCAAGATAAATGTGGCGCTTGAGGTAATGGTAAAAAGCAGGCGCCTGCGGCTCGGCAACCCCCAAATCCTTCAGGAGGGCACGAAACATGCCCGGGATCACCTGTTCCCGGCCAACAGCGAGTGCCGCAGCAACGATGTGTGTCTTACCGGTGTCGATAAACCCGAATGTCGTCGCCATGAAGCGCCGCGCTGGCCCCGGTATGGCTGCCCGCGCAAGAGCGCTTTCGATCCCCTCGATCCGCACGTGCTCCAGGAACTGCATCAACACCCCTGTATCGGCCCCAATCTCACTCATCGCTTGACAGTAAAGGTCGAAGTGGGCAACCGCTGTTGGTTGGCCGGTAGCATCCGGCAGTCCCTCATCGGATTCTTCGGCGAGCACCATCGCATTGATAAATTGACGCAGCACGGCGGGATGAGCCGTTGGCATCCAGGGAACGGAGGGCGGGGCGATATGGCCCTGAACGTACTTCACAAGTGACATGAAATCCCAAACCGCATACACGTGGTGGGCCATGAATAGGCGCAAGTCATCGAGATCCTGTACCTCGGCATAGATCGGATGACGTTCGAGCTGCTCGCGCAGGGCACCGCTGTCCCGCGGTTCAATAGGGTTAGCCATAGCGAAATCTCAAACTGTGCGCGGCACGCGCCCCCTCTAAAGTACCTGAGCCCGTTGCCGACGGACACACCAAAACCACGCGGTCTCTAGGCGTGAACTCTTTAAAATATTACCATAAACTGATATTTCATCCAGGAAGCGCAGCGCTTCCTTATAATTCATGCCATGGCCTTACGAACATTGGGATGATGGAAAGCCACTACATCTATGAGGGCACTGAGGAGAATTTTGCGACCCTAGTGCTCAACAATTCGAACAAAGGCCCGGTGCTGGTTAATTTCTGGGCCGAATGGGCTGGTCCTTGCCACCGTCTGTTTCCATTGCTTGCCCAACTTGCCCGCGAGTACGCCGGCAAGTTCTTGTTGGTAAATTTCAATATCGATGAACAGGCCCCCGTTGCTCAAGAGTATGGCGTTAAAAGCCTGCCGGTGGTGAAGATATTTCGGGGCGGCAAGCTCCGTGAAGAGGTGCACGGGTATCAACCTGAGGCGGAGCTGCGTCGCATCATTAACCGCTATGTGGTGCGAGCGTCTGATGAGCGTATCGGTGCTGCGATTCGACTCTACCAAAAGGGTGATGTCGATGAGAGCCTTATCCTACTGGCGCAAGCGGCCTTAGACGATCCAGAGAACCTGCGGATTCCTGTAATATTGGGCAAGCTGCTGGTGGCTCAGCGCCGCTATGACGAGGCAGAAGCGTTGCTGCGTGGCTTGCCGCCGGAGACACGCGAACAGGGGGAAATCAGCCACCTTTTGGCCCACCTCAGCTTCATTCAGGTCGCGCAAAGGGCGTCCGACAGGGACGCTCTGGCGACACGTCTCGCCGCTGACCCTGGAGATTCACAGATCCGTTATGAATTCGCCGCTCTGGCCGTCGTGAACGATGATTACGAGACTGCCCTGGAGAACTTGCTGGAGCTCGTGCGCCGCGATCGCACATTCGGCGAAGACGCCGGCCGCAGAGGCATGCTCGCCCTCTTCGACGTGCTCAAAAATCGCACCGATCTGGTGGAACGTTACCGCGCACGGATGTTCAGCATCCTGCATTAGAAGTCGTTTAGACAAAAAGCGCGCCGCTTTGAAGGCTAGCTGGCAGGCAGATCAACGGCGAACGAATAACGCATTGCCTGCAGAGCACTCTCAGGAACATGGAAAAAACGTTTACCGAAAGCCACCTGATAGGAGGCTTCTCCCTCGGCTGTCTGCACGATGTCTTGGATCTCGCCGATCGCCCCGGGTCCGGCCACGATTGCACCGCTCACGGCGAGCGAAATTCGGGTAGAGACGTGGTCACCGGACTGAAACCGAGCCAAGCGCCCCAACGCATCCGCTGCGATCAATTCCGACTCGCGGCAACCCACCACCCGACCGATCTCCAAGAAGTGCACTGAATAAACGATTTGGTCTTGGAGAAATACGCCTACGTCTCGAATATAGCCAACGCTTCCGCGTGGTGCTAAGAGCTTCCCGGTGCCAACCCCTGGGTAGGTTCCGTCGTTTCGCAGATCTCTGGTGACCCGCACTGCTTGGCCGTACTCGAAACGTGGGCGCATCATTCCTTAACTCCTAATTTTGGCTACTTCAACAACATCTCAACAGGTATTAGGACTACCTGCCGGCGGCCGCGCTTAAACACATCAAAGACCTTCTCTGCGCCCGGACTGGAGTGTACGAAATCCTGATAGGCTTGCTCTAGTAAGCTCCTGTAGAGCACCCGCAACGCCGCCGCATTCTCGTGACCTGACAGCGCGGCCTGCTTCAGATAGTCGTGAAAGCGCTTTAGAATGTGCAATCGGCTGACGTCGACCACTTGGGGATCATAGGGAACGTCAAAATAATCCAAGAAGTCCTCAGCATCCGTCAATTCTGACAACTCCTGCTTCAGCTTTTCCTTCACTGTCACTGTCAAATCCTCCAACGTGGACTCACCGCACCCGTCAGTAAGAGCATCGAAATACTGCCAATACAGCGCTACAGAGCCACCAGCGAATCCCCCGCCGGACTGCGTAGCTTGTCGTTTTCGGTGCCGCCTTTCATGCAGCGCTGTCCGCAACGCAGGGATCAATGACCGCCCTGTGGAAATTGCGTAGATCCTCCGCCGTGGGTGCCTGCTTGCGGTGTGTTGCAAACTCACGTACCCGGCTAAGCAGGAATTCGATGTGCTCGGCGCTGATAGGGATTCCCAGTGCCGCATAAGCCGATCTCAGGGCATGGGAACCCGAGTGCTTGCCGAGAACAAGCTGGTGGCAACGCCCCACCTCCGCGGGATCCACACCCTGATAATTGCGGCGATCCTTGAGCAAGCCATCCACGTGAATGCCCGATTCGTGGCGAAATGCACCGTCTCCCACAAGGCTTTTTTGCCAGGTAAGGCGCCGACCGGACGCCCGCTCGACGAGGCGCGAAAGCACCGGGAAATGGCGTAAGTCGACGCCCGTGCTGCGCCCATAGAGGTGCTTGAGCCCTATCACCACCTCTTCAAGCGGTGCGTTACCCGCGCGCTCGCCGAGCCCGTGCACAGTTGTGTTGATGTGGCTCGCACCAGCGCGCGCGGCCGCTAGAGAATTTGCCGTAGCCAGCCCAAGATCGTCATGGGCATGCATCTCCAGCTCACAATCCACCGCCCTGCGCAATTGCCCAATAACCTCAAATACTCCGAAGGGCTCCATGACGCCAAGGGTGTCCGCCACGCGAAGGCGCCGCGCGCCCGCCCTGCAAGCGGTCTCGGCCACCCGTAAGAGGAATGTTTGATCGGCGCGTGAAGCATCTTCGGCGCCCACCGAAACCTCTAAACCAAGATCGAGGGCGGCCGGAACGTGCTTTTCGATTGCGACCAGCACAGCAGATCGGTCACACCGCAGCTTATGATGGATCTGCTGATCGGAGACAGGAATCGACAGGTCCACCATGTGCACGCCGAGGCCGCCACACTGCTGCAGGTCCATCTCGCACATCCGGCTCCACACCAGGAGCCGCGCCTTGAGCCCAAGGGCGACGACCGCTTGAATGCCCTCTCGCTCCCTGGCGCCCATAGCCGGAATGCCAATCTCGAGCTCGGGAACACCCAGCGCATCGAGACCACTGGCGATGCTGAGCTTTTCCTCCCGAGTAAAAGCGACGCCTGCAGACTGTTCTCCGTCGCGCAGCGTGGTATCGTCGATGATCACGTTTGGCCTAGCCCTTGCCGGCGTTGCTTCATCAGTGACTGTCACGAAGCTTGCTCCACTGCGATCAGCTCACTCAAAAATTCAATACCGCGATAGCTCTGCTCGCCCCTTCTTCTGAGATCGCGCTCGTAAGATTGCGCTAGGCCGCCGCGTTTCTGGGCCACGGCTGTGAGGCATGAGCAAGGCAGTTCTTGGGACACACCTTGGAGCAGGCCTCGCACCCGATGCAATCCAGTGGATCGTGAATGCTCATCACCATGGTGGTTTCATCGGAGAAGCCATCTTCTTCGTCGTCCAACCAATCATCGGCGTCCAAGCATTCACCACCTTCACGCTCCATCAGCTCGAAGACGTTTCGCGGACAAGACTTGTAACAACGACCACAGCCGATACAGCGCTTTTGATCTAGATCAACGACAAAGACGGGTGTCCAAGAGGCTCCCCCACGGGTAATGCCGGTGATGTGCTCATTCATGGCTCGATTCCTTGGCTACGCAGTACATCGTCACGCAAAATAGCCGGGGTGCGACTTAATCTTTCTCCCATGATCGTTCATCCCAAGATGGAATGTTGCACATCCCTATGCACGGCCGACGTTCCTCGAACGATGAACGATCCGCGTGATCCAGTGCTGTTCGACTACTCCACCCAGCCCTCGGCTTCCATCGCATCAAAGCGTGCTTCGTCCCCCGGCTCCGCCATAGAGGGCAGGCGCTCTCGCAACATCTTGAAATCTTCGCTGAGCGACCGCTGCAGATCCGTAACCAAAGTAGAAATCAGCGCACCGGGATTCACCAGAACGGGACGAATGCCTCTGGCAACGAGTCGACGGATGGCAGCGGCGCCGATGACTTCGCAGTAGATCAAAGCGCATCCGTCCAGGAGTGCGATTCGAGCCGTGAGCTTTCCTTCGCCGCCATCCCGCTCCTCTTGCCCAAACTGGGCGACATACAACAGCGTTGCCTCACGCGCCAACACGCGGTAGATGGCGTAGCGCTGCGCCGTGCCAAAGTGCTGATCCACGTGCTTCATGTCCGTGGTCGCAAAGGCGGCGCGCACCGTGTGTGCTTCGGTGTTGGGCATCGGTTGGCTATCCATGATACGCATGAGACGCCGCAAGCTCATCGGCACGCTCCTGCGTTTGATATTCTGGCTTTTGCGCATACCTGGACCGGTAAGGCGCAACGCCTTGATGCCGGTGCGCATTCAGAAGGTTAGCTAACTCGAATAGCAAGAGCTGAGATCCTCGATACCCGATCACGCTGCGGCTTGCACCGCCAAACCAGTCGTACTGTGGGAAACCAGCGCGCAGCAGCGGTAACCCGAGCGTCGCCGCCGTCTGCGCCACATGAGAACTGCCGATGAGAAGCTCGGCACCGTTCGCTCGGGCCAGGGCTTCCAAATCCTCCAAATCACCCAGTTTGACCTCCGTGCTCGCGGTTCCTTCTAATACCGGCGCGTAAGTCGAGGCAACTGCCGTCACGGTGATCGCCCCAACGCTTTTCAGGAACGAGCTGAATGCATTCAGATGGTCGGGATCCAACGCCAGCGCGATGCGCCGCCCGCCCAACACGAAGTGTGTATCCAGCATGGCATCCTGAAGCTGTGAGCGATGGCGCTCCAAACGTTCCGGCACAGTGCGCCCGCTGAGCGTGCGCAATACCATCAGTAGGCGATCGGTCGCATCGAGCCCAAACAAGTGCTCGAAGTGGTATTCCGGAACACCGGTGCGCTCTTTGAGATAGGCTGCCGCTGCATAGAGCGAGGGGCCGATCACCAGCGTCGCAACAGCGTCGCCAAGCTGCTTCAAGTAACTGACGGGCAAGCCGCCTACCGTTGTCGAGCTAAAATCTTCCGCCGCCAGGTGGCCATCCAGAGAATCGGCCAGATCCGGTAATACCATGGCCTCAAACCCAAAAGCTTCGATCATTGCTTTCAACGCTTCCACGTCCCCAGGGCTGAGCAAAGAGCCCGCAAGCACGTTAACGCGCCAGCGGCCATTCCCGCTTGGCTTCGGCCGGTGCACGCCCATGCCCTCGGGCACCAAATTATCGATGAGCGCTTGCACCGCGCGCGCATAGCCCGATTCCAAAGAACCGGTATAGTCCGGCGTGCTAACGGGGACCACAGCAACATGGGCCCATTCGGGGTACTGGCAACGAAACGCTTTGACGGCTCGCTCCACATCACTTCCCTGGGTTTCTGAGAGACCAGTCGTGGGGATACCGATAAGCTCCGGTGAGGCCTTCGCGCAGAGCGTCGCTAGCCCCTCAACGACGTTGTCCTCGGCACCCATGATGGTGCTCACCTGATCCATGGCCGTGGTCTGAAGCGGCATCGGCTCGCGAAAGTGCTGGATGAGAAAAATTTTGCTAAAAGCGCTGCACCCCTGAGAGCCGTGCAACAAAGGAATCGCTCGGTGAATACCGAGGAAGGCCAGCGCCGCCCCTACGGTGGGGCTCGTTTTCAAAGGTTGTACGGTAAGCGCCTTGCTGCGACGGATGATGGTCGCCATGTCAGGCCCTGCCAATGGTCATGGGCCGCGGACCGCTAGTCGCCGAGCACCGCCAAGGCGGCAAGCGACCCACGGCACTCCAAATGGGATTTTCTAGCGCCTGGGTCAGCCGGTCGGCGAGTATCAGCATTCCAACATAGCCAGCGTAGCCGAACTCACGCTCCTGATTGATGTCGAGAAACGGCAGGCGCGCTTTGATAGCGGTGTAAAGATTACGACCGCCGGCAACCATAAGATCCGCCCGATGGGTATAGGCGGCATCGAGTAGCGCCCGAGGATTGCCATTCTCAATCATCGGCGCATCATCGCCCATCAGCTCCCGAATACGCGCCTTATCTTCTTCTGTCGATTTGCGCGTGCCCGTGGCGACCACTTCAATGCCGAGATCCTGTAGTGCACTGACTACGGACCAAGACTTGACGCCGCCGGTATAGAGCAATGCTCGCTTGCCACGAAGTCGCTCACGATAGGAGGCTAGAGCTCGGTCGATGACCGCTTCCTCACGGGCGATGAGTGCCTCGGTACGCTCCATCAGAGAGGCGTCGCCGATAAGCTCGGCAAAGTGGCGCAGCGCGCTGGAGGTGGCCCGCACACCGTAGAAGCTTCCTTCGAACCAGCGTGTGCCGTAGCGCTCCTCGAGCTTTCGGGCCACATTAACCTGCGCCTTGGAACAGACCAGCATGTTGACCTCTGCCCGATGCATGGTCTGCACTTCGCGATAGCGCGCATCGCCCGATAGCGTACAAAGAACGCGCAGTCCCACTTCATCCAGCAGCGGCAGCACATGCCAGAGCTCTCCGGCAATGTTGTATTCGCCGATGAGGTTGACATCGTGAATGCGGATACCTAATTCTTTGGCTGCCAGTGGCAGAGGATCAGGCTCGCGTGTGCCGATGACATACTTCACCATGGCCTCACCGGCAATGCGATTGCCGAGGTTTTTGGTACCGTAAAAGCCGCCCGCATCGATGGGTATCACAGGCACCCCAAAGCGCTGCTCACTGGCCTTGCACACCGCCTCGATGTCATCGCCGATAAGGGCGGGCACACAGGTGTTATAGACAAAAATCGCGGCCGGAGAGTAGCTTGAGATGGCCTGCTTGACGGCATGAAAGAGGCGCTTTTCGCTACGCCCCATGATGACATCCTGCTCGGTAATGTCCGTGGTCATGCCAATGCGATATAGGTTTGGCCCTGTAGAGCGTGTGCCGCGGTTATCCCAGCTGGATCCCGCGCAGGCAATGGCGCCGTGCACGATATGGGCAACGTCGGCGACCGGCAGCAAGGCGATGTTCGCTCCGTCGAAGCAACAACCCCCTGCGGTGGCGCCGGGTTGCGGTCGTGCACAACCCGATTTCGATCCCTTATTGTGTCTACAGGCTGGCTCGTCGAGCAGCTGTGCGATCGCTTTCGCTTTCATAACGCCCTCTCACGGCTTTTTTGGATAGAGGGCAACGCCTGTGCCATGCGATTAACTATTTAATTTTTTTACAATTATTCAAATAACAGGTTGTCGCAAAACAGACAATGAAGGAGCAATTGCGCGAACGCCGACAAGTGGCCACGTGGGCCGGCAAGCGCAGTAGTTTATAAAACAGCTTCTGAGAGCCCTGATAGCATTCTGGTGAACTTCCCGACACTTCCGGCCGCCTGGTTTTGTGTAACAGAATTGGTGATAGGGTTTCAGGACATGAATTTTTACGGTTCAGCCTTGCGCGTCTCCATGTAGGAACGCAAAATCGCGTTGATGCGGGTTTGATACCCCGGTCCCTGGCGTTTCAGCCAGTCGAGCAAATCCTGGTCGAGGCGCAGATAAACCGCTTTCTTGGGTCGGGGCATCCGCAGTTCGGACTTTTCCCAGAAAGCTTCATCGGTTTCGGGGATATCGGAGTAGTCAATATCCTTGTCTTTCAAGGCCTCAATTTTCTTCAAGCGTTCTTTCGAGATAGTCATAAAAAACCTTCCTTTCCCGGCTGTTGGCTTTTCGGGCAGAAATCAGGCGCGTGTTGTTGCCTCGCACGGTGTGCACCACGACCACCGGCGCATCTGGCGATAATATGCCGAGGCTGATTTCCCGGATTTCGCCGTAATTTTGCCGGTCATCAACCCGTGTCAGAACGGGACCATCAAATATCTGCTTTGCCTCATCGAAGCTAACGCCATGCTTCTCGAGGTTGGTCTGCTCCTTGGTCTCGTCCCACTCAAACTCCATATTTTATATATAATATATATATACATTAGGTCAAAAAAATAATTTGCCAGGAACAGTAGAAACAGAATTGCCATTTCTGTATCAGACTCCGTGGAGTGGTTCCCGAGGAGTCGAAGGCGGCGTTGCGGTTGTGGCAACGGGCTCTGAATATAGGGAGTGACGCGTGCGCGATCAGATTCTGCAGGTCTTTGCGAGTGTTATGCCACCGCTGTTAGGTGTCATGGCCGGTTTCCTACTCTCCCGATGGGCGGACCGAAGCACAAGAAAACGGCAAGTCAAAGCCCGATGGGGTGCGCTATCTGTCGAACTCGAATTATGGAAAACAAAGGCTGAGACTTTCCTCCGTGACAAAATTAGCAAGCCACTGTGGCGGCTTCCTACATCTGGGTTTGAAGCTACGGCTATCTGGATTAGCCGGCGACGGTCAGTTGCGCGAGGAGGAGCTGCTCAACCTCAGTCAGGTTCTCGCGAATGCTCAGGACTTCAATCGTGGCTTGAACTTGGTGGTAGATACTCAGAGCGGCCCGGAACTCACCGACTTCCACAACCGTAACTTACTCTACGCCGCTAAGCTCACGCCGGATGGTATCGAACGGCTTACTGAACTCGGCCTACGGCAACCCTTCGAATCAGTCAACTACTACACTCTGGCAAGGAACGTCATTGATAAGTACTTGTCTTGGAGGCGCCGCCCCTGGCGCTGCTTTGGCGCCGCACCCTTATTTGTGATTGCGCCCTTAATCGAAGCGGGTCTTTTGAGTATGATTAAGATCTGATACCTGTTACGAGCTCGATCGGATGAATGAGGAAAGTCGACGCCCCGGGAACTTCATTCGGCAGATCATCGAAGCCGATGTGAAAGCAAACAAGTATGGCGGGCGGGTGGCGACCCGTTTTCCGCCCGAACCGAACGGCTATCTGCATATTGGTCATGCCAAATCCATTTGTTTGAACTTCGGCATCGCCGAGGACTACGACGGTACGTGTAATCTGCGCTTCGATGATACCAATCCGCACAAAGAGAACATCGAATTTATCGTCGCCATCAAGGAAGATGTGCGCTGGCTCGGCTACGATTGGCAGGATCGTTTGTACTTCGCCTCTGATTATTTCCAGCGGCTCTACGACTATGCGAGAGAGCTGATAAAAAAAGGCAAGGCCTACGTGTGCGACCTCGGTCCCGAGGAGATCCGCACATTCCGCGGTACGCTCACCGAGCCGGGAAGGGACAGCCCGTACCGCAACCGCTGCGTAGAGGAAAATCTAGATCTGTTCGCCCGCATGCGGGCCGGCGAGTTTGCCGACGGATCGCGGGTGCTGCGGGCCAAAATCGACATGGCTTCCCCCAATATCAACCTGCGCGATCCGACCATTTACCGCATTCGTCACGGTGTTGTGCACCATCAAACGGGCGAAGAGTGGTGCATTTATCCCATGTACGACTTCACCCATTGTCTGTCGGACTCTATCGAGGGCATTACGCACTCCCTGTGTACCCTTGAATTTGAGGATCATCGGCCCCTTTACGACTGGTTTCTGGATGAGCTCGAGGTGCCTTGTCATCCCCAGCAGATAGAATTTTCGCGTTTGGCTTTACAGTACACCCTAACCAGCAAGCGCAGATTGACGCAGCTCGTGGAAGAAGGCCATGTGGAAGATTGGGATGATCCGCGCATGCCGACTATCGCAGGCATGCGTCGTCGTGGCTACACGCCCGCTGCCATTCGGGATTTTTGCGAGCGTATCGGAGTAACCAAAGCCGATAATCTCGTCGAGATGAGCCTATTGGAAAATGTCGTGCGCGAAGACCTCGATCGGAAAGCGCCACGACGGATGGCGGTACTGCATCCCCTCAAGGTCGTCATCGAGGACTACCCAGAGGGGCACCTAGAGCAAATAGAGGCCCCCAATCATCCCCAAGACGAGTCGCGGGGTACACACCTGCTGCCGTTTACCCGGGAGATCTACATCGATCGCCATGATTTCATGGAGGATCCGCCGAAGCAATTTAAACGCTTGATTCCGGGGGGGGAAGTGCGGTTGCGCTACGCCTATGTGATTCGCTGTAAAGAAATCATCAAGGACGAGCGAGGCGAGATTGTCGAGCTGCGCTGTAGTCATGATCCGGCCACCCGCGGGGCCAATCCGCAAGGCCGCAAAGTGAAGGGTGTTATTCATTGGGTGTCGGCGATCCACGCCCGCGAGGTCGAGATCCGTCTCTATGACCGATTATTCGAGCATCCGACACCGGATAAAGCGGGCGACGGCAAGGATTTCACAAAATTCCTGAATCCCAATTCATTGCGGACCCTAACGCGCAGCTACGTGGAACTTAGTTTGGAGCAGGCGAAGCCAGGAGACACTTTTCAATTCGAGCGGGAAGGGTATTTTTCCTTGGATGCTGCCTCCACCCGGGAAGGCAAGGCCATTTTTAATCGCACCGTCACCCTGCGCGACAGCTGGGCCAAAATCGAGAACGAGCAAGGCGTGCTTAGAGGTCCTGCTCGGAAAAATTAATGTCCCGCGCCCAAATGTAACACCGCCTTGCCAAAAAACCGGCGATCCATGAGGCTTCGCGCAATTCGACCGACTTCGGTCCAGCTCTCCTGCACCTGAATATAGGTTCGCAAACGACCCCTTCCCAAGAAGGCAAGGAGGCGCTCCAAACCACTTGCCGCAGCCTCCACTTCGGATTCGCGGTAAAGATTAAATCCCTCGATTCGCCCCCGTCCCGTCCCAATCATAAATCCGGCGGGCAAAACAGCCTCAAAACCGGCGGTGATGCCGTAGATCACGATAATGCCGTCGGGTCGTAAAGTCAGGATCGCTTTGCTCAGCAGCTGACCACCAACGCCGTCGACAATCAAGCGGTAAGGGCCGTGTCGAAGCAGATTTTCTCCAGTCCCATCTATCAACACATCACTCGCCCCGGCTTCTCTCAAGAGCGCAGCGTGCTTGTCACTGCGAGCCTGGGCGATGACGTCCGCACCCATCAAGTTCGCCAATTGCACGGCAAATAGGCCGACTCCCCCTGTGGCACCGGTGATCAACACACGACTGCCTAGCAGACGTTCACCGCGCTCAAGGGCAAACAGTGCCGTAAGGCCCGCCACCGGTAGCGTTGCCGCATCGGCATCGTCGACGCCGTCGGGAATGGCCGCTAGTTCCCTGGTGGGAACGGCGACGCGCTCAGCCCAGCCGGTAGCCGCCTTGACAAAGCCAACCACTCGGGCGTCAGCCGCTGGGCCGGTACCATCTGCGGCGGCCTGAAGCACAGTACCCGCCACATCCCACCCGATGGAAGCGCCCAGAAGCCGGTCCTTGGCAAAGTTGAGCTCACCACGGTTTAGGGAAAATGCCGTCACGCGAACCAAGGCCTCGTGAGGGGCCGGCTGAGGTTCACAGGCTTCTCCTAGAAAGACAGCGCCCGGCAAACCGGGATCGGTCAGTACGGCCCTCATCCCATGCTCCTCACCTTCATTTCAACTCTCGGGGTTTATCGACTGAACTTTCAGCCGCTCGTATTTTGCGTAGAAAACTTCCTCTAGCTCATCGATGATCTCTGATGCGGCCCGCCCCTGAAGGATGTGTTGCGCCATCAGCGTCGAAGTGTCATTTAGCATGGTCGTCGCGTCAAGCATGGGGTAACTTGCCGAGAGGCGCTTGATGGCGGCAATGACGCTCTCTTCCGACGGGCGCGGCAATACCTGCGGCTGCGAAATCGAGGCGGCCTTCTGTCCCGGGCGCGCTTTCAGGAACTCCGCAAATAGAAGCACGGTCTCTCGGTCAGCGGCGCAAAGCGCTGAGAAGAGCTGAAGCAGCCGCCTTTTCTGTTGCTGCATCGTCACAACGCTTTCTTGCTGTGTTTTATGGCGACTTAGCCCGCCGGTTAACCACTTTAACTTTGAAGAGCCACTGCCGCTGCCCAAAGCATGGCGAACCTATTCCGACGAGCGCGTCCAGTGCATTAGCCGAGGGCTCTGGTGAGTGCTGCAATAGCCGCGGGCGAAATTGAGCAACTCCTCCATGGCCCGCATTCGAAACTTCTGCTTTTGGTGCACAAAAGAAAACGGGCGTTCCAGCGGTGGTGACAGATCAAGGGCAACCAAGGTGCCCAGTGCCAGCTCCTTAGTAATGGTCGTTCGCGACAAAACCGAAATCCCCATGCCCGTCTCCACCGCCCCTTTAATAGCCTCTGGGCTCCCGAGTTCCATGACGAGATTGAGGCTATCAGGGCTCACGCCAGAGGCTTTGAGATACTCCACCAGAACCTCATAAGTTCCTGAGCCCTCCTCACGGCGAATGAAGGGGTGGCCGATCAGATCGGTGGCGTGCACTGGGCTTTTCTCCACCAGCGGGTGCCCGGGCGGCACCACCGCCACCAGCTGATCGACGCGGCAAACCTCCACCGCAAGATTCTTATTAGACACCGGCGCTTCGACAATACCCAGATCGATCTCATTTTCCTCCACCAGCGAAACGACACCGTCGCTGTTGGCGACGTGAAGGCGAATCGTCACATCGGAGTACATTTTCTTGAAATCGCCGAGCAACGACGGAAGCATGTACTCGGCAACCGTGGTGCTCGCCCCCAGCAGCAATACGCCGGACATATCACCCGTGAGCTCCCTCACCGTGCCTTCCATCTCGGCGTAGAGCTCGAAAATGCGCTCGGAATAATTAAAGACCCGTTTCCCCGCATCGGTGAGGCTGATTCGGTTATGCGTCCTGTCAAAGAGACGGGCATTGAAATGCTCCTCGAGCTGCCTCACCTGGAACGTCACGGCGGGCTGAGTCATGTGGAGCACCTCTGCCGCTCGCGTAAAGCTAAGCATGCGCGCTACGGTGTGAAACACTTGCAGCCGGCGATCAGCCATCTCAAGCACTCCCAACAATGTATTTTGCGGTGGCGCAACCTGCCGAAGAAATCCCTCACGCCTCGGCCGCCCCAATTCAAACCTTAAGAAAAGCTTATCGTACCTTCAATTTCGCTTATGTATTATTCCCGAAAAAGCACTCGTCTGCCATCAGTTGGACGCCGCCGATCTCACCGGATAGCCAGCAGCCACCGCTCCACTTCGTCGATACATGTAAGCGTAATAGAGCACCGGAATGACCACGAGCGTCAGCAACGTAGCGACCAAGAGCCCGAAAATGAGCGAGATCGCCAAGCCGCGAAAGATGGGATCATCGAGAATGAACAGTGCTCCAAGCATCGCCGCAAGACCGGTGAGCACGATGGGCTTGGCACGCACCGCGCCGGAACGAATCACCGCCTCCTCCAGCGACATCCCCTCTCTCACCTCCTTATCGATAAAATCGACCAGTAAGATGGAATTGCGAACGATGATACCCGCAAGTGCAATCATGCCGATCATGGAGGTCGCCGTAAATTGAGCGCTAAGCAGAGCATGCCCAGGCAGTACCCCGATGATGGTGAGCGGAATCGGCGCCATGATGATCAACGGTACCATATACGAGCGAAACTGAGCGACGACCAGCAAGTAGATGAGCGCGAGCCCCACCGCGTAGGCGATCCCCATATCGCGAAAAGTCTCGTAGGAGATCTGCCACTCGCCGTCCCATTTGAGGCTGTAGTTGTAGGGATCCACTGGGGGACCGAATAGATTCTGCTCGAGTAGATAGTCCCCCACCACGCGCACCCCTTTGAGCTTGTCTCGAATTTCGAACAGGGCATACAAGGGACTATCGAGCTTGCCGGACATATCCGCAGTGACAAAAGCCACCGGCAACAAATCTTTATGATAGATGGCTTCTTCACGTTTGCTGTGGACCACGGATACGAACTCGGAAAGCGGAATCAGTGCGCCGCTTTCGCTGCGCAACCGCAAGCTCAAAAGGCTCGCGAGATCAGCCTTATCACCGACTGAGAACTCGAGCCGAATTGGAATCGGGTACTTGACCTTCCCGCCGTGCAGAAAACTCACATCTTCCCCTGCAAGCACCGTTTGCATAGCCGCCACCGCCGCCTGTTCGGCAATACCGAGGAGCGCGGCCTTCTGCGGATCGATGCGTGCGATCAGCTCCGGGGCAGCGGCCACACGGCTATCGTCGACATCTACCACATCGGGTGTTTCCTCAAACACCGTGCGGACTGTCTGCGCCACCCGGTTCTGGCCGGCGTAGTCCAGTCCATAGATCTCCGCCACCAAGGGTGCTTGCACGGGCGGGCCGGGCGGCACCTCGACTACCTTTACATTGGCGCCGTACTGAGCGCCGATCGCCTGCAGCGGACCACGAACGCTGCGGGCAATATCGTGGCTCTGGCGATCGCGCCGGTGCTTGTCCAGGAGGTTGATTTGGATGTCACCGAGCTCGGGGCTCTCGCGCAGGTAATACTGACGCACCAAGCCATTGAAATTGATGGGCGATGCGGTGCCGGCATAGGCTTGATAGTCGATTACCTCCGGCACCTTCGAGAGATAGGCTGAAAGTTCTCCCAGCACGCGCGCAGTCTGCTCGACGCTGGTCCCTTCGGGTAGGTCCACCAATACCTGCAATTCCGACTTGTTGTCAAAAGGCAGCATTTTGAGCACCACCGCCTGAATAAACAGCAGCCCAAGGGATAGCAACAGCAACAATAACACTGTGGCCAATAACGCAAACCGCCGTGGCGCACCCTGGCGCCCGTTGAGCAATGGGCCAATATAGGTCCTTAAGAATCCATAGAGAGAGCCGGAATCCTGGGCGTCGTTACTGGCATCAGCCTCCTGTTCATTGCGATGGTGACGCAAGAGTTGGTAGGTAAACCAAGGTGTCACTACAAAGGCCACCATGAGCGAGATGAGCATGCCAAAGCTCGCATTGATCGGAATGGGGCTCATGTAAGGTCCCATCAGACCACTGACAAAGGCCATGGGTAACAGCGCACCAATCACCGTGAAGGTCGCGAGGATGGTGGGCCCTCCCACCTCATCCACGGCCAGTGGAATGGCCTCTAGGAGCGGTCGGCCGCTGCGCTTCATGTGGCGATGGATATTCTCCACCACGACAATGGCATCGTCCACCAAGATGCCGATGGAGAAGATCAGCGCAAACAGCGACACCCGGTTGATGGTAAAGCCCCAGGCCCAGGAGGCCGCCAGCGTCAACATGAGCGTGATCACCACGGCGCTACCCACCACGATCGCCTCGCGCCAGCCAAGCGCGAGCAGCACCAGCAAGATCACCGCAGCGGTGGCAAAGACCAGCTTGCCGATAAGCTTTTTCGCCTTATCATCAGCGGTAAGGCCGTAATTGCGCGTGACCGTGACGTTCACACCTTCGGGAATAAAGACCCCCTTCAGCTGTTCAAAACGCGTGATAATTTCTTCGGCAATCTGCACCGCGTTGGTCCCTGGTTGCTTTGCCACCGCAATGGTCACCGCAGGAAATTCTCCGTTTACGCCAATCCCCTTGGCAGCCGCCACGGGGCCGGTCCCAAACCACACGTATTGCTCGGGCTGGTCTGGCTCCAGGCGGACCGTGGCCACATCACGTAAATACACCGGCGCCTCATTGCGCACCCCCACAATGAGGCGTTCGATCTCCTCGACGTTTCCAAGGAATTCGCCCGCTTGAACGACGATATGCTGGTTGTCCTTCACGACGGCACCACCACGGGCGGTGATGTTGGCGGCGACGAGGGCGCGACGAAGGTCATCCGTGGCGATGTCAAAGGCCGCGAGTCGCACCGGATCAAGCTCGACGTGAACCACATTCTCGGGACCACCGATCGTATAGATGTCCCGGCTACCCTGAACGCGCTTGAGCTCGGCTTCGATGGCGTGGGCTACCTGTTGCAGCTCATAACCGCCGCGCGCTGGATCCTCGGTCCATAACGTCAGGGTAACAATGGGCACATCGTCGATGCCCTTGACCTTGACCAGCGGCTCACCGACCCCGAGGTTCTTTGGTAACCAGTCCTGATTGGAGAACACGGCCTCATAGAGGCGCACGATGGCGTCGGTGCGCCCCTCGCCCACCTCGTACTGGACCGTCAGGACCGCCAGACCTGGTTGCGAAACAGAGTAGATATGCTTGACACCTTCGATTTCAGAAAGCACCTGCTCGGCCGGCGTGGCCACCACATGCTCCACTTCAGTCGCGGAGGCACCCGGAAAGGGTATGAAGATATTGGCGAAGGTGACATTGATCTGAGGCTCCTCCTCTTTCGGCGTCATAACAATCGCCAGAGCTCCCAGTAACAGCCCCACCAGTGCCAGCAGTGGCGTGAGCTGTGAATCGACAAACTGCTTGGCGACGTTACCGGAGAAACCCAGCTCCTTGCTCATGCGCCGCGCCTCGGCGCCGTTTCCTTGAGATAGACCGCGGCGCGCACCGGGTCGAGCGCAATCCGCTCTCCAGCGGAAAGGCCGGCCAGTACTTCAATATGCTCTCCGAGGGTGCGTCCAACGCGCACTTGTCGAAGCGCCACACGCCCGTTCTCGTCAACCACGTATACACCCCGCACTTCGCTGCGGTACGCCACCGCCTTGGCCGGTATCAGCAATCGCTGTTCTTTTCCGGTGACGAAAGCCACTTTCACAAAGGCCCCAGGATACAATCCGTGATCACCGCTCGGCAGGCTGATGCGCACGCGAAAGGTATGGGTATAGGGATCGGCATACGGGGTGAAGGTGAGCTTTTCGGCAGGGATCCGCTGGTCGCCGTGCAAGGTGTTAATGATTTGCGCCTGACCATAGAGGCGCACGGCCTCAATCAGGCTCTGGGGTACGACCGATACCGCTCTGAGCTTTTCTAGAGAGAATCCAGTCATCAAGGGCTGACCAGGACTTGCTGTCTCCCCGAGCTCCACATGACGTTTCACCACTACCCCGCTATAAGGGGCCCTCACAACCGTTTGCTGCAACTCCTCCCGAGCCTTTTCCACTCCCCCTTTCGCCAATTGCAGCCGAGCGGCGGCGGCCTTGAGATTGGCAGCCGCCTGATCCAACTCCTGCTTGGAAATAAGCTTCTTCGCTAACAGCCCTTGAACGCGATCAAAGCGGGCTTTGGCCTCGCGCTGACGGGCCTCAGCCTCCTCCAGCGAGGCTATCGCCTGCTTTAGATTGGCTCGCGCTTGGGTATCTGTCAGGCGCAGCAGAACCGCGCCTTTGGGCACGTAATCGTCGACATCGTAGTTGAGCTCGATCACCCGCCCACTGGTTTCAGCCGATACCGTGGATTGATGCACCGCCTCGACGAGGGCGTCAAATATTTGCTCGCTAATCACCTCATGGCGCTCCACAGTCACAATCTCGAAGGGAAACTCTGGGCCAGCCGCACTCGAGAATCCCAACGCCAGCAGACAGCTGCCGAGAAGCCACTGCCTGACGCGAATAAGTCGACCTCGAACCATTTTCATCACCCTACTTCGTTACGCAACCGATGAGATAATTCACTATATTAATACTTTCTAATATATAGGCTTTCTCTTCAGGTTCCAAGAGACGCAAAGGATCTGCCAAACAAACTGCCTTTGCATGCACCATTTCGGTTCCAGTAAAATCCGCTGCACGCCAAAACGGTCTCACAAGCGAACCTGCAGCAAAGCACTCGACCTCGAGCACAGGCTGTCGAAAGGCATTGGCCGGGGAAAGCCGGATCGAGGGTTAAAAAACGGCATTCAGCGATGCTTCGGCGGTATGAGGATTGATGACATGAAGCAACTTAGCGAAGAAGAACGAAGACGTATTCTGGAAAGCTCCCCTAAGGGAACATGGGCGCTGTTGCTCCTCTTTGCGGCCTTACTGACGATGGGCTGGGCCATCCTGTATTTCGGCGTCTTTTTGGCCCACGGGCCGGTCAGCTAGGAGGCATAGTCATGCACATAGACCCTCTTGAGCGGCGCTGGATCGTTTTGACCTTGGTGTTGATGCTCGCCATCACCGGCGTGCTCGTTGGTTACGCTATCGGCGCCAATGTCCATCCGCCAAGCAACGTCGAGACCGTCGACTCGACGCAGTTGCACCTGACACCGGAGTTCGCCGAAGACAAGCTTGGGGTAACAAAAAATCCCGACGGCACGCTGACCGTGACCATGGTGGCGGGCCGCTATGGCTTTTATCCGCAGCATATCGAGGTGCCCGTCGCCACCTCGGTGACCTTCCGCATAGCGAGCGCTGATGTACTGCACGGCGTTCATGTCCCGCTGACCAACTTAAGCACGATGATCGTGCCGGGTTATGTCTCAGAAGTGACCACGTCGTTCGAAAAGACGGGGGAGTATCCCGTCCTCTGTAACGAATACTGCGGCCTCGGGCACGATCACATGTGGTCCCGGCTGACGGTCAAAGCGAATCAGTAGCTCGGGACCGACTGGAGAAAGCGTATCCATGAACACCGACAAAGCTTCCGCTCTTGCGCTCGCCAACTTTTGGGTCGCATTTACCGCCTTTCTGGCCGCCGCCCTGCTGGGACTGTATCAAGTGGCGGAACGCAGTGGCTTATTTCCCCATCTCGAATCGCCGGCGTTGTATTTCGCCGCGGTCTCGACCCACGGCGTATTGATGGGGTTTGTGCTGACCACGTTTGTGGTCATGGGGTTTGGCTACTACACCGCCACCACCAGCCTCAATCAGCTTTTATGGAACCGATCGCTCGCTTGGCTCAGCTTTTGGCTGGCGCTGGTCGGGGTGCTGCTTGCCGCTTACGCGCTACTCACTGGACAGGCTTCCGTGCTCTACACCTTCTACCCACCGTTACGGGCCCACCCCGTGTTCTATATTGGGGCTGTGCTTTTGGTCGTGGGATCCTGGATCTGGTGCCTAGAAATGATCATGATGATGATCACCTGGAAACGCGCCCATCCAGGGCAGCCCGTCCCGTTAGTGATGTTCGGTAATGTGGCAAACGCCGTTATGTGGCTGTGGGCCAGCGCCGGCGTTGCGGCTGAGGTGCTGTTTCAGTTGATTCCCTGGTCCTTGGGGCTCATCGATACGGTGGACGTAGGGCTTGCCCGCACCCTGTTTTCCTGGACGCTGCATGCCATCGTTTACTTCTGGCTGTTTCCGGCCTACATCGCCTTGTATACGTTACTGCCGAAAGCGGCGGGCGGGCGCCTCTTCAGCGATCAGATGGGGCGGGTCTCCTTCATCATGCTCATGGTGGTCAGCGTGCCCATCGGCTTTCATCACCTGTACATGGACCCCTTCCAGGAAAGTGGCTTCAAGCTGATGCATATGTTCGGCACTTTCATGGTGGCGGTACCTAGCCTGCTAACCGGCTTTACCATCATTGCTTCCCTAGAAATCAGCGGCAGACTGCAGGGAGGGACCGGCCTATTTGGCTGGATCGGCGCCCTACCCTGGCGCGAGCCCTTGGTAACGGCTGCGGGCCTTGGGCTCCTGCTGCTCGCCGGCGGCGGTTTCGGAGGCATTATCAACGCCAGCTACGCCATGAATACGTTGGTGCACAATACCGCTTGGGTCCCAGGCCATTTCCACCTGATCTTTGGTGGCACCGTGGCTTTGCTCTATTTCGGCATCGCTTACCATCTCTGGCCTAAGCTCACCGGCCGAGGCTTGCGCTCCCCGCGGCTCGTCCTCGCTCAGCTTTGGCTGTGGGCCATCGGTATGATTGTGACCGCCGCACCCTGGCATTGGCTTGGCCTCCTAGGGCAGCCGCGGCGCATTTCCTCTACCCCTTACGACACCCCTTTGGTGGCCGCCTGGCAACCATTCGAAACGCTCATGGTAGTCGGCGCCGTACTGTTGTCTCTTTCTGCCATTATGCTGTTCTATAACCTCGTGACCAGCCAGGCAGGCGGTGAACCCACTGACGCCACCATTGCTTACGCCGAACCGGTGCACGCAGTGCTCAGTCTCCCCCGGCCGCTGAATAGCTTTGCCCTGTGGAACTGGATTTTGCTGTTTTGGATGATCGCCGCCTACGGCTATCCCATCGCCCAGTTCTTCCTGCTTGACACCTATGGAGCATTCCCATGGAACGTCTAATGATCAGCGCGGCGATGGGATGCGCCATGATCATCCTATGCAGCGCGCTTGCGACCCTGGCCCTGGCGGCGCCCGCCTCTAACATCGCCTGGACGGCGGAAACGCGTCAATTAGTGGCTTCCGGTGACAGCGCTAGGGGCCAGCAGTTGGCAGCGGGTTGCGCTTCGTGCCACGGCGCACAGGGTGTGAGCGAAACCCCTGAGTACCCCCACCTCGCCGGACAGCTCGCCACCTATACCTACAAGCAGCTGCGGGATTATCAAGACGACACGCGAGCGAAATCGATGATGAGCGCACTGGTCGCAAACTTGAGCGACCAGAACATGGCCGATCTGGCTGCCTGGTACGCATCGCTACCGTTACCGCCGCCCACTGGAGCCATTGGCAAGGCAGAATCGCAGGCGGTCACGCTGGTGACCCAGGGCGACGGTAAACGTCTTCTGCCTCCCTGCGCCAGTTGCCACGGTGCCCAGGGTGAAGGCGCGGTCGTCGATGTGCCAGCCCTTGCGGGACAAAGCGCTCCTTACCTGGAAGCAACGATGCACGCCTACCGCACCGGGCAACGCGCTAACGACATCTATGCTCGCATGCGCCGCATGGCACAGGTGTTAAGCGACCAGGAAATTTCGGCGCTTGCCCGCTATTACGCGAATCTGGGTCCATAGGTACGCGAACCCTCGTTGACTAGCCTCGACCACGAAGCGGCATTGCAGCACGCCGAACCGTGTTTTCACTGCGGTCTCCCGGTGCCGCAGGGCGCGTGCTGGGATCTCGACATCCAGGGCGCTGCGGCCTTTTTCTGCTGCGCAGGATGCCGCGAAGTCTGCCGCAGCATATTCGCGGCGGGACTCGGCAATTACTATCAGCTGCGCGACCGACCAGCACCGCCCCTGTTGCCAGAAACACTTCCGGTTGCAGCCGAGCAGCTCGACCTTTATGACGATCCACGACTACAGGCAAGTTTCACCACCGCTGGCGAACACTGGCAGGAGGCAGCACTACTGCTCGAAGGCGTTCGCTGCCCTGCTTGTCTTTGGCTAAATGAGCAGCGGCTTCAAAGGCTAGCGGGTGTGCTCGAGGCCCACGTCGACTACACCAGCCAGCGTCTGCGGGTGCGTTGGGATCAGCGCCGTATCAGCTTGAGCAACATTCTTCGCACGGTTGCGCGCCTTGGCTACCGCGCCGAACCCTACGATCCGGCACACCGCGACGCCCTGGTGAGCAAAGAAAAACGGCGCGGCATGGAGCGGCTGCTTTTCGCCGCCGCCACCGGAATGGCGATCATGCATTTCTCGTTAGCGGTTTATCTGATGCCGATCCCGGAAGCGGCCACCGAGCTGCCACTGTGGGTGGTGATCGGGCGTTGGACGAGCCTCATCCTGGCCACCGCAATCCTCGCGTTTTCCGGTCAGGATTTTTTTGTCGGCGCTTTCCAAGATCTGCGACATGGACGCCTCGGTATGGATGTGCCGATTGCGCTCGGCCTGCTCGTGGCCTATGTGGGAAGCGCCACGGCGACACTGCAGCGCCACGGCGAGGTTTACTATGACTCGATTGCGATGTTTGTCTGTCTGGTATTGGCGGCACGGCACCTCGAGCTCCGCGCCCGGCTCACGGCAGCAGACACCATCGACCAACTCACCCGCGTGGTGCCGACAACGGCACGACGACTGATGCCAGATGGACGAGAGCAAAATACTTTCGTCTACCAGGTGTCTCCCGGCGATCGTCTCCGGGTAGGCCCCGGGGAACGCGTTCCCGTTGACGGGCGCATTGTCGAGGGTGCCAGCCGCTTCGACGAATCGTTACTGAGCGGCGAAGCACTTCCAGTGGCGCGCGGCCCGGGGGATGACGTGATGGGAGGTGCGCGCAACTGGGAACAAACCGTGACCGTGGAAGTCACGCGCATTGCGCAAGACTCCACGATCATGGAGTTGACTCGATTAATGCAGCGCAGCCTAGCAGACAAGCCCTACTGCGCGAGGCTCGCGGATCGATTAGCCAAATGGTTGGTGTCAGCCGTGATGCTGGTGGCCGGTGTCACTGCCGTCGTCTGGCTGCGGCTAGACGCTTCCGCCGCATTGGCCAACACGGTGGCCGTGCTCATCGTCACCTGCCCCTGTGCCCTGGCATTAGCCACTCCGGCAGTCATGGCGCTGAGCGCAAGAAAGCTCGTCGCGCTCGGGGTCATGCCATTGCGCATGAGCGCTCTTCAAGAGCTCGCCCAAAGGGGCGTGTGGGCATTTGATAAAACCGGCACGCTCACGGTGGGGCAGCTGGAACTGCAAGCCATAGACCCCACAGGTCAACTGACTCCAGGAAAGGCGTTGCGTATCGCAGCCGCTCTGGAGGTCGCGTCCACTCATCCGATCGCGATGGCGTTGCAGAAAGCCTGTCCTGCCCCTGCCTTGAGCGTCGGTCAACTGCGGTATGTCTCCGGAACAGGGGTACGAGGCGACATCGAAGGGCAGCAATGGTGGTTTGGCAAGCCGGGCTGGATGCAGGCCGAGACGGCAGACGGCGCACTGCCACACGCAAGCTTACAGGTGTCGGAGAAAGACGAAGACCTCGTCGCCATTCTTGGAAATGAGCAGGGCATACAGGCGCGCTTCCGGTTCTCGGACAGGCTTCGCCCGGGCGTGCCCACGCTCCTCGAAGACCTTCGGCAACAACGCTTTGAGCGCTTCGTCATGCTGAGCGGCGACAGCCAAGATCGCTTATCACGCCTAGGGGCCAAGCTGGGCTTTGATGAAGCACTCGGTGGTCTGTCGCCGCAGCAAAAGCTCAGCTGGGTTCGCCGTCAGCAACGCCTCGGGCAGCGGGTATTTATGCTCGGGGACGGTATGAATGATGCTCCCGTCCTCGGCGCGGCTAACGTCGCTCTGTCTTTTCGCGAGGCAACGGATCTGGCTCGATCGGCCAGCGACTTCCTGTTGCTCACCGATGATATCGGGGTTATTGCAAAGATAAGACCGCTCGCCCAGCAGGCACGCCGGATCTTAATACAGAATCTCGCCTGGGCAGGGGGTTATAATCTGCTCATGATTCCGGCGGCTGCCGTAGGCTTGATTCCCCCCTGGGGTGCTGCCATTGGCATGTCGGCGAGCTCCTTGTTAGTGGTTGCGAATGCCCTGCGCCTCGTTAATAAAGAAAATTTCGCTTATTCAAGAATGCCACGAGCATCGCTATGAC
This sequence comes from Gammaproteobacteria bacterium, assembly GCA_049282355.1. Classification (GTDB taxonomy): domain Bacteria; phylum Pseudomonadota; class Gammaproteobacteria; order HK1; family HK1; genus JAGTVB01. The sequence continues at coordinate 72,154 of JBAPTW010000158.1, forward strand.
AAGCGCCATGGTTCTTGAAATAGCTTCTTAGAGTATGCGCGCGTCATCTTGGCATCGCTCACCCCACGTGACCCGGTTATCAGTGGTCTCTACCCCAATAACGCCGGTGTTTTTATTGTCAGACGCGGTTTCATCTTAATATTACTAATTCCAATTCCGAGGCAGATGCAGAACGACAGGAATTATCGCTCATGGGCTGGTGGGGAAAGATTATCGGTGGCGCATTCGGCTTTCTCGTCGGTGGGCCATTAGGAGGGTTGCTAGGAGTCGTCCTCGGTCACGGATTTGACAAGGGCCTCGAACAGGTGAGCAAGGGCGCATTGCATTGGCCGCCGTTTACGGCTCACGGACAGACCCAGACAGCCTTCTTCACCGCAACGTTTTCAGTGATGGGTCATCTTGCCAAGTCCGATGGGCGGGTGACGCGCGACGAGCTTGGGGTTGCGACTGACCTCATGCGTCAAATGCATTTGAGCCTCGAGCATATTAGCGTGGCTCAACGACTATTCAATGAAGGCAAGGCGCCGGATTTTCCGCTGGACGCAGTGCTGGACCAATTTCGACGCACGTGTCACGGCAACCACAACCTGATGCGCCTATTTATCGAGATCCAGCTCTACGCCGCACTCGCTGATGGCGCCGTGCATCCTCATGAACGTCGCCTTCTCATTTACGTATGCCGCCGATTAGGCGTCGCGCACCGCGAATATCTGGATCTCGAGGCCATGATTGAGGCCGAGCTGAGATTTCGGCGCACCGGTGAAGCAAGAGAGGAGACTCCTGAAGGCCGGACAGAGGGTCTCGCTGACGCCTATGCGTTGCTGAACATTTCACCCGATGCCAGCGATACCGAGCTCAAACGGGTGTTCCGTCGCTTGATGAGCCAGCACCATCCGGACAAATTAGTCGCGAGCGGCCTGCCAGAAGAAATGATGAAACTCGCAACTCAAAAAACTCAAGAGATAAAGCTAGCGTACGAGCGCATAAAAAAGGCAAGGGGTCTGTAAGCTGCAAAGGGCCGCCAGATTCGCTACAGTTCATAAGCCAGATAGCAAGGAGAAAAAGCATGGCGGACTATCTCATCGCCCCGTCCATCCTGTCCGCGGACTTCGCGCGCCTGGGTGAGGAAGTATCGAATGTGCTCGAAGCGGGCGCGGACATCGTGCACTTCGATGTCATGGACAACCATTATGTCCCGAATCTGACCATCGGACCGCTGGTCTGCGAGGCGCTTCGCAAGCACGGTATTACCGCGCCCATCGACGTCCACTTGATGGTAAAGCCGGTGGACCGAATCATTGCGGATTTCGCCAAAGCGGGAGCCACGTACATCACTTTTCACCCGGAGGCATCCGAGCACATCGACCGATCGCTACAGCTTACTCGCGAGTGCGGCTGCAAGTCGGGGCTGGTATTTAATCCGGCAACCCCGCTGGACTATCTGAAATACGTCATGGACAAAGTAGACATGGTACTACTCATGTCCGTCAATCCGGGATTCGGCGGGCAATCCTTTATCCAGTCGACGCTGCGCAAGCTGCCGGAAGTGCGCCGCCTAATCGACGAGAGTGGCCGGGATATCCGTTTAGAAGTCGATGGCGGCATCAAGGTCGACAACATTGGCGAAATCGCTGCGGCCGGCGCCGACACCTTTGTCTCCGGATCGGGCATCTTTGGTACTCCCGACTATCGGGCCACCGTCGCCGCCATGCGCGAGGAACTCGCCATGGCGTCACGGAGCTCGTAACCGATGAGCATGCCAACGCCGCGGCTCGCATTGATCGATGTAGACGGAACCTTAGTCGACTCGGTCCCCGATCTGGCTTACTGCGTCGATGAGCTGATGAACCAGCTTGGCCTCCCCCAGCGCGGCGAAGCACGTGTGCGCCAGTGGGTAGGCAACGGCGTGGAACGGCTCGTTCGCCGGGCTTTAATTAACAACCTGGAGGGCGAGCCAGAGCCAGCGCTTTTCGACCGCGCATACCCTATGTTTTTGGATCTCTACAGCGTCCACACCAGCGAACGCAGCCGCCTTTTCCCCGGGGCCCGGGAAGGGCTCGACTTCCTCAAACGATCCGGAGCTCGGCTAGGATGCGTCACCAACAAGGCGGCACGCTTTACTGAGCCTCTTTTGCGAGATCTTGGCGTCTACGATGAATTTGAGCTCGTTATCAGCGGTGACAGCCTGCCAAAGAAAAAGCCTGATCCCTTGCCGCTGCTTCACGCTGCCGAGCATTTCGCAGTCAAACCGCAGGAGGCACTGTTAGTGGGTGACTCAATTTCTGATGTCAAAGCGGCCCGCGCTGCGGGCTTTGCCGTGATCTGCGTCAGCTACGGATACAACCATGGATTAGACATCCGCGCAGCCAACCCGGATGCGGTCGTTGACTCCATTGCAGAGATTGCCGACTTGCTTGCACCAAGTAGTCCCCCTGTCGGGGCGTCTTGAACGGGCATATCGGCAGCGGATTTAACAGCAGCGACATTCGTTAATTCTGGCTTGGCAAGCTTATTGCCATCCGATTATCCCGTGCCAACCCGGCCCGCCTCAACAACGTCTTAGCATCCATTCGTGCTGACCTGCTATCCTGTGGCGCGCAATGAACGAAATGACAGCACAGCGCTTTTCTCACCTCGTTCGCCAAGGTTACAACCGGATACCGCTGGTGCGCGAAGTCCTTGCCGATCTGGACACACCGCTTAGCACTTATCTTAAGCTTGCCGGCACGCGCTTCTCCTATTTGCTGGAGTCTGTGCACGGAGGGGAGAAATGGGGGCGTTATTCCATCATCGGGCTCCCTTGTCGCACGGTTCTGCGATTGCGGGGAAATGCGGGCACGGCCGAGATCATTGTCGAGCGCGATGGTGAGCCCGTCGAGCATGTCAATACTGACGATCCCCTGGCGTGGCTGGCCACATTTCAAGGGCGCTTTCGGGCGCTAACGATACCCGATCTACCCCGATTCACTGGGGGCTTAGTGGGCTATTTTGGTTACGACACGGTGCGCTTCATGGAGCCGCGGCTGGGCCCTTTCACCAAAGCCGATTCCCTGGACTTGCCCGATGCTGTGCTTCTGCTATCCGAAGAAATCGTGGTGTTTGATAATCTGCGGGGCAAGCTCTATATCGTCGCCCACGCCGATCCAGAGGTGCCCGATTCCCTCGAGCAAACACGTCAGCGGCTCGATGTAATCACCGATAGCCTGCGTCGAGCCACCCCCTGTTACCCCTCGCGCCATGCCTCCCGCGCTGTGGGCGAGTCCGATTTCTTATCGGGGTTTACGCGCGAGGGCTTCGAGAGCGCAGTGCGCCGAGCCAAAGAGTATATCGTCGACGGCGATATCATGCAGGTCGTGCTATCTCAACGCCTCTCCATACCTTTTGACGCCGCGCCCCTTGACCTTTACCGCGCCCTGCGCACGCTCAACCCTTCGCCCTACATGTATTACCTGGATCTCGGTGGCTTCCATATTGTCGGCTCATCACCCGAGATCTTGGTTCACCTCGAAGATGGGGTGGTCACGGTGCGCCCCATCGCCGGCACGCGCCCGCGCGGTGCCAGCGAAGAACAAGACAGGACGCTTGCCAAAGAGTTGCTCGCTGACCCCAAGGAATGCGCAGAGCATCTCATGCTGATCGACTTGGGCCGAAACGATGTCGGCCGTGTCGCCGAGATCGGCAGTGTGCGCCTCACGGAAACAATGACCATTGAACGTTATTCCCATGTCATGCACATCGTGTCCAATGTGATCGGCCAGCTACGCGACGATACCTCGACGACGGAAGTGTTGCGTGCCACGTTTCCTGCCGGTACGGTCACCGGCGCGCCGAAGATACGTGCCATGGAAATCATTGATGAGCTCGAGCCGGTAAAACGAGGCGTGTACGCCGGAGCCGTCGGCTACATGGGCTGGGGAGGAACCATGGATACTGCTATTGCGATCCGCACGGCGGTCATTAAAGAGGGCGTCCTGCACATACAGGTTGGCGCAGGAATCGTCGCCGATTCGGTGCCGGAATTGGAATGGGAGGAAACTATGAACAAAGGGCGCGCGATGTTTCGGGCGGTTACCCTAGCGGCGGCAGGATTGGATCATCAGGCAATATAAGCGGCTACAAAGCGCGGCCATGATTTTGCGGGGAAGCCGCGACGCACGTGACCAAACACCAGGACCACAAGCCAAGCACCACCACATTTAAGATCCCAAGAACAACGAGCTCCATAGCCTTTACTCCCGCGTTGGATAGAAACCAAAGCGGCCGCGGCATGGATCAACCAAACCCAGGTAATCACACCCACGGCCCTACAGCAGGAAAAAACAGAGCAAGCTATAAATCAAAGCCGACAGTGCCAGCGCCACCAGTAAGCCTCGAAAGAATCGAAAGTCGGCATCCGGATAAACCTCCTCTGTCGGTTGTTCCCTTTCCGATAGGCCGTGATCCAGTGGGGTCGGGAACTTCGCTCGTTGGCCGTCTTCAGAAAGCATAGCGTCGTTAACGGCAGGGCTGCAGCAGTCCTTTACCCGCATGAGAGGTGGCCATCCGCACCGCTAGCATCCGCCTGCGGCTTATGAAGGCTGTATTTCCATTCGCTACATTCATACCCAGCAGCGGCGACGAAATAAATAAGAATATGCTAATATAGCCATGCTGTTATGTTACGATACCACTGCCGGACGCTAAGAAACTGTTTCAAAAACATCGCGAGCACCGGAGTTGCAAGATGTGCCGGCGGCCTCAGCCTTGACGACTCTTTGCACCTGAGTCACGATTCCTCCGCTCCAGGGGGTGGATCTTCTATCCATGCTAAAGGGGATAGTGATGAATAGGGAAAGAAGCGGCATTCCATCCCGTCAGCCCGTGTCCTGCGAGTCGTTCGACGAGACTATCTTCCGCGACCTGGTTGCGAAGCGCGCGGCGCTATTGCTCGAGGGGTTGGCCTATTTGCAGTATCGTGCGGGCGAGTCTGGATTGACACGACCTTTGCTGGGAGATCTGTTGTTCCAGTCTAGACAGCTCGAGGAGCTGCTCGACGAGTACGGAGCGCGACACAATCAGCGCTGGTGGCGATTCCGAGCGCTGATCGCCACCATCAAGTTGTTTGCGTGCGTCAGCTATACATTGCTGCACATTCGCCACGTTTTGCCCTCCTACCGCCTGTTACCGATTGAGCGGGACTTCGTAGGGGCAACAGAACACGCCTTATTATCCGCGGGAGGCGTTGTCGAGGAAGCCGCAAGGCAGTTGATGGAAGAGGCTGAGCGGCTTGAAGTACCTAGGCCGACTGCCAGATTCTGGCCTCTGCACTACAGCGAACAGCTCCCGGTGGGGCATCTACCTCATGATCGCGACGCGCGCCGCATCGATAGTACCCAAATGATCGTTATTCGCCTGACCACGGAATTTCTTAATCTCGCTGCGGAAAGCGAACCACTGCACACGGCGGCGAAATGCCAAGCGGAAAAATACGACACCTATCACCCCGAGCACGTCAGTGAGGAGAATCTGCGTCGCCTTCAGCATCGATTTCACAACCTGCAGTCGCTCTATGATACTCATGTGTCGGAGACCCAGGTCGAGCATCAGGACGCGGATCTGCCAGTGTTGCGCGGCCATATTAGCGTACTGTTCCATTTGCTGGAGATTGCGACCGAGCTGGCTCACTACGTTGAACGACACGTCCATTTGCCAAGGAGTCATGCTGCAGGATGGGGGCAGCCGGTGGTGGAGGTTTATGCCCCCTTGGCGACCTTGATGGGCTATGTATTTACGTATTCCAGTCTCTACTTGATCTGCGGTCAACGGCTGTGCCAGGCGATTCTCAAACGTTACGCGGAAGTCGGCCGTATCGAGGTCGCCGTGCCCAATTATCGCGGCTTTCATGTCCGTCCAGCAACCTTGGTCGCGAAGATTGTGCTGCATTACGGCAGCGACGTGCGTATGGAGCTAGATGGGCAAACCTATGATGCCAGCTCACCTCTAGAGCTATTTCGCGCCAACGAAAAAATCAACGCCTCAAAACGCCGCTGGCTGGCGCGTGAGATCGCGCAGCTGCCCCTGCGCCAGAAAACGAACACGGAGGAAGTGCTGCGCAGAAGTGTTCTGGAGGTTATCCTGACCCTGGCCGAGCAAAGCAAGCTTGTCATCTACGAGCAGCCCCTGTCTCTATCGTCTCCCCTTGACCCGCACGAGGGTGGTCTACTGGAGGGGGTCACTGCCGAAATCATGCGCTTGCAGGCGACGGGCCAGGTTGACATCAGCACGGGCCTCACCATCGCTTTTCTCGGAGATAAGCGTGTCTTGGCGGATCTCGAACTGTTGGCACAGCACGGTTATGGCGAGGACAGCTTCGGTAACAACGTTTCGCTGCCAACAGAGCTTTCTTACCTGCGGCGATGATCAAGGACGAAGGTGGTGGTATTGCCCCCAGAGTCGCAGTGGTGACTCAACATAAACCTATGTAAGCAGGTAGTGAACACGTCTATCCAGGGCATGACGATTAATAACCCCAGGATGCAGCACCTATGCTGCTGATGATCGATAACTACGATTCCTTTACCTACAATCTCGTGCAGTACTTCGGCGAGCTTGGAGTTGACGTTCGGGTATTTCGTAATGACGAGATCACCATCCCCGAGATCGAAAACCTCGAACCTAATTACCTCGTCATCTCGCCTGGACCGTGCACGCCCAACGAGGCTGGAGTTTCCCTCGAGGTGGTGTGTCAGCTGGGAGGGGTTATTCCATTACTGGGCGTGTGTCTTGGCCACCAATGCATCGGCCAAGCATTCGGCGGCCGTATAGTCCATGCCCGCGAAATCATGCACGGCAAAACATCGTGCATTCAGCACGTGGGTACAGGACTGTTTGCGGGCTTGAAGAACCCCTTTCAAGCGACCCGTTACCACTCACTCGTGATTGACAAGGAAGCGGTGCCCGAATGCCTGGAGATCACGGCGTGGACGACGGCGAGCAAAGGAGGTGTCGACGAAATTATGGGAGTAAACCACAAACGGCTCCGTATACAGGGCGTACAGTTCCATCCGGAGTCCATATTGACCGAGCAGGGACACGAGCTACTTCGGAATTTTCTGGAGAATGTTTGACGCGCTCACTGGTGAAAAAAAAGCTGCGATGCTGCTGATGCAGAGATCCCGCTCAAAAATCACGGCCGCTATGCTCTCGATGCTCACCGTCAGCGATGCGCAACAGCACGTATACTTAACCTCTGACGGTGTCGACAGGCGCGCCCATTAGTCCACACCCTAGCGCCGATTCCATCGTGGCAACGACGTAATTTTGGCCTAAATTTACGAGTGAACTTTATGGACATGCAAGCCGCGCTGCAAGCTGTCGTCGACCGGCAACCTCTGTCCGAGGATGAAATGACAGAGATCATGCGGCTCATCATGAGCGCCCGCGCGACCCCTGCGCAGGTCGGGGCATTTCTGGTCGGTCTACGCATGAAAGGTGAGACGGTGGAAGAGATCGCCGCGGCCGCGCGCGTGATGCGTGAGCTTGCAGCCCCGGTTCACGTATCGCCCCGTTATCTGGTCGACACTTGCGGAACCGGAGGCGATGCCCAAGGCACGTTTAATATCTCGACCACCAGTGCGTTCGTGGCGGCAGGAGCAGGGGCTCGGGTGGCAAAGCACGGTAACCGGTCCGTCTCGAGCCGATCCGGCAGCGCCGATGTGCTCGAGGCCGCCGGGGTAAACTTGAACCTCCGCCCGGAGCAAGTCGCCCTCTGTCTAGAGGAAACAGGCGTCGGCTTCCTGTTTGCCCCCTTGTACCACGGCGCCATGAAACACGCTGCCGCACCTCGCCGGGAGCTTGGCATCCGCACAATATTTAATCTTTTAGGCCCGCTCACGAACCCGGCATCCGCTCCAAACCAAGTGCTCGGCGTGTTTGCGCCGCAATGGATTGAACCGATAGCCGAGGTATTGAAATGTCTCGGTAGCCGACACGTGCTGGTAGTACATGCGGCGGACGGCTTGGATGAATTTAGCATCGGGGCATTGACTCGCGTGGCCGAGCTGAAGGACGGCGCCATCGGCGTCTACACCGTCACGCCCGAGGAACTGGGGTTAACCCGCACCAACATCGCTTCACTGCGCGTTCACTCGGTCGAAGAAAGCTTGCGGACAATGCAGAACGTGCTCGAGGCTATCGCCGGGCCAGCAAAGGATATCGTCGTGCTGAATGCCGGAGCAGCGCTTTACACTGCCGGTGTCAGCAATTCCCTCGAACAAGGGATGGCGATGGCGGTTGAGTCTATCGCCTCGGGTGCCGCCAAGGCGCGTTTTGAAGCGCTGGTGAAGTTAAGCCGCAATCTTCAAGGGTAGGTGCTTATGATGTCTGATACCCCTGATATTTTGAAACGCATTCTCAGGCGCAAGGTGGAGGAACTGACCGAGCGGTGTCAACAAATCTCGTTTCGTGAGGTCGGAGAGCGGGCCGGCGCCGCACCGCCTGTTCGACCGTTTGCTAGCGCGCTCGAAGCTCGCATCAACAACGGGCAATCTGCCGTGATTGCGGAGATTAAAAGAGCTTCGCCAAGCAAGGGTGTCCTGCGCCCGGTCTTCGATCCGCCAACCATTGCTGCCAGCTACCAAAGAGGGGGGGCAACAGCGCTTTCGATTTTGACCGATGAAACGTTTTTCGGCGGCAGTGATGCGGATTTACAGTCAGCGCGCTCGGCCTGTTCATTACCGTGTCTGCGCAAGGATTTCATCATCGACCCTTACCAGGTGTATGAAGCCAGGGCGCTCGGAACCGATTGTGTCCTGTTAATCGTCGCCGCCTTAGGCGATGCGCAGCTTCGCGAGCTCGCTGATCTAACCATCCACTTGGGGATGGATGTCCTCACAGAAGTCCATGACGCCGAAGAGCTGGAGCGCGCTCTCTTACTCGAAACACCCCTCATCGGGATTAATAACCGCAATCTTCATACTTTCGAGACCAGCCTGGAAGTAACGCTCAGTCTCATTGCTGCGGTACCTAGGAATCGAATCGTCATCACCGAAAGCGGCATACAACGTCGTGAGGACATCACCCGAATGCGGTCTCACGGGATACACGCCTTCCTCGTGGGCGAAGCATTCATGATCGCTGCCGATCCGGGAGAGCGCCTTAGCGAAATCTTTTACTCGGACTGAAAATGGTGTCCATAAATGGACTGAATCGGCCGTGTTCCGCGCACCACGATGGTTTTCCCAGTGGCAGAGATCAACTTCTCCTCCTCCAGATTTTTCAATACCCGCCCGACCATCTCGCGAGAGCAGCCCGCAATGCGGCTCAGCTCTTGGCGCGTGATACGGATCTGCATACCGTCCGGATGGGTCATGGCATCGGGTTGCCCGCACAGATCGAGCAATGCCCGAGCCACACGGCCCGCCACATCTGTGAAAGCCAAATCACCTACCTTCCGACTGGTATTGCGCAAGCGAATCGCGAGTTGCGATAGCATCCAAAACAGGATATCCGGAAATTCGTTGGCAATGGTCCGCAGGCGCTCATAGCTGATCTGGGCGATCTCACACTTGGTTCGCGTGCGCACCCAGGCGCTGCGTTGGTGATTTTCGTCGAACATCCCGATCTCACCGAAAATATCACCCTCGTTAAGATAGGCCAAAACGATTTCGCGACCCTCCTCATCCTCTATAAGGACTGACACTGAACCTTTGATGAGGTAATAAAGCTCGTCAGAATAGTCGCCGGCGTTAATCAGGATGGTTTTTGCCGGATACGTCCTGCGGTGGCAGTGTGCAAGAAACTGCGTCAGCAGCGGATCCGCTGTCAGCACGGATCGGAACGATGAGGATCTCTTCATGATGCATACCGCTCGTGTTGTATTGCTCAGAGATCAGTCACCGAACCCCATTTAACCGGCGCTGATCCGCTTGCGTAAGAACCCAGACTGGTTACCGTTTCTACTGGCTACGGGTACGAATTCTGCTTTTGTTGTGAAAAAATGCGGTTTTTCTGCATTGGGTGAGCGTTAGTAACTGTATCGAGCCGACAATAAGCTGCCGATCGGTTAGTTTGACAGCGTTCTCGGCCACCACGAGTCGGATGCCACGTGTATCATGATGAATTCACCACCCATCATGGCGAAGCACCGCGGTGTTCTGTCGCTGAAAATCTCGGTAACACTGACAAGGGAATCCTCATGAAAGCGCGTATCAAATGGATCGAAGGTGCTGCCTTGCTAGGCGAGGCGGAAAGCGGCCATACCGTCATGTTGGATGGTCCGCCTGAAAGTGGGGGCCGTAATCGGGGTCTGCGTCCGATGGAGATGATCCTGCTCGGTCTCGGCGGCTGCACCGCCTCAGATGTCGTTGCCATTCTGAACAAATCCCGGCAAGCGGTCACAGATTGCGTGGTTGAGTTGCAAGCCTCGCGAGCCCAAGCACCCCCAAAGGTATTCACCCATATCCACATCAACTACATCATCACTGGCCATAACCTGCAACACACGAAAGTAAAACGGGCCATCGATCTGTCCACCGAAAAGTACTGCTCGGCGACCATCATGCTGCGCCAGGCGGTCACCATCACTCATGAATATCGCCTGATCGAGTCGGCTTCCAGTCCAGCATGAGCCCGCTCAAGCAGGTTTACAGCGTTATCGCCTCGCTGCCATTCGGCAATTCCGCAGCGTACCGTCATCGATGACAAATCATCCGCTGCGTGCGAAACTGATGGATTAGCAACATAGCATGTGATCTTCTCGGCTAAGCTACCGGCCGCTGAAGCATTGCTTTCCGGTAGCACCAGCAGAAATTCCCTTTCGCTCCACCGACCAATGCGATCCACCCAACGCGTTTGCTCTCTTAGCACACGCGCTGTTGCCGACATGAAACGATCGACGTCATGGTGCTGGGGGTCGGTACCGCAGACTTCTAGGCGCAGCCGAATGACAGCCAGTGGATTGTGATAGCGGCGGCTCCGCGATACCTCGGACTCCAGCGTTTGCGTGATTCCAACACGATCGAGGGTACCGGTCACCTGATCAATAACGCCGCCGCTGTGCTGTAAAGACAGCTGGAGACCGCGAAATCGCTGGACTCGACGGTGTTCGGTAGCGTCGAGATAGAATCGGGCGATAACAGCCCTCCCATTCTCGTACGATATCCGCTGCCAACTACAGAGTAGCCACTCTGGACCTCCCTTCCTGGGACATTCAATCTGGCAAAAGTCGGGATTGCCACCGACTCCGGGAACTCGGATCAGGGGTAAATCGGCACTTTTCGTTCCGTGGAGGTGCTCAAACGTCTTGCTAAAGAAATTTCTGAACGTCCTATTGACCCAAAGGATCCGACCGCTTTCATCCTCCACCAGTAGGCCGACCGGCATATCATTCACAAGGCGGTCAAGTTCGCCTATTTCGAGTGGCGGAGCGTAGGCTTCCATGGTTAAACTTGCTGGGCTAACGGTGACAAATTTCGCAGCCATTGTGACAATGGCTTCGCAGCAGCACCAGTAACGGCACTTAAAGAGAAAGACTTTAGTGACGGCACAAGCTATCTCGGCAGCGTTCTTGATCAAACGGCATCCGAAAGTCCCGCGCCTTGAACCCGCCGAACCTCTTTGGAAACGCGCTCCAACTCATGGTGATGATGGACGGCCCCTCAGCGACTTCATGATGATCATCCCGGGCCTGCGGGAAAAGCATAGGGCCGAGCTCATGAGTATTGTGACTAGGGTCGAGCGTGTGCTCAATCACTACCACAAGGCAGTGGTTTTCGCCGACCTAAATCTTCGGCTAAACGTTCTCTGGGTGACTGTGCGGCCGATTCCTCGAATCTGCTTGGACATCGCCAGTGCTATCCACTTTGTAGTTCCCGAAGCCCGCCTGGTGGCTCACAAGTATCCATTCTGGTAAGCTGATGTCGAAAATACCGAGCTCTCGCTGCGCTGCAACGGATGTCTGCCGGAACGTTCTTGGACTTTGCTGCAACAGGATTGCCCCCATCCCCGTGGAGCAATCCTTGGTGACGATTGTTAGGGGGTATCCTCTTGGCCTTGGTGGAGACCGAGATTGGCCCAGATAGCCAGCGTGGCCTCGGCCTTGTTCAAGGTGTAGAAGTGGAGACCGGGAGCGCCCATCTCGAGGAGTCGAGCGCAAAGCGCCGTGACCACATCGATGCCAAACGCTCGTAATGACGCAAGATCATCGCGAAATTCCTCTAGGCGTTTGGCGAGCCACCGTGGGATCTCCGCACCGCAGGTTGCCGAAAAGCGCGCCAGCTGGACATAGTTGGTAATAGGCATGATGCCCGGGACGATGGGCAGCTCAATACCGAGCTTCTCGCAGCTGTCAACAAACCGCAAATACGCATCAAGATTGTAGAAGTACTGAGTGATGGCACTGTCGGCGCCCGCCTCGACCTTGCGCTTGAAGTTGCGCAAATCAGCGCCGGCGTTTTGTGACTGCGGATGGAACTCCGGATAGGCCGCCACCTCAATATGGAAGTACCGGCCGGTCTCTTGGCGGATGAAAGCCACCAGCTCGCTGGCATAATGGAACTCCCCCACCTCCACGGTTCCCGACGGCACGTCGCCACGAAGCGCTACCAGATGCCGAATCTGGGCAGCGCGGTAAGCCTGTAGCATCTCCCGAATGTTGCTGCGGGTCGAATCAATACAGGAAATATGCGGTGCGGCCTCAATATCAGATTCCGTTTGTATTTCCAGCACGGTCTCCAATGTGCGATCGCGGGTGGAGCCTCCCGCCCCGAAGGTGACAGAGAAAAAGCGCGGTTTTAGCGTTGCCAGTCGCTGCCAAGTAACCCGCAGTTTTTCTCGTCCAGCTTCGGTCTTCGGCGGATAGAACTCGAAGCTAAAATCCCGCGAATGGATTTTTTGCGTTCCCATGCGATGGTGTTTCTCCCTTTCGCGTCTCGATCCAGAACTTCTTACAGACGCATGCAAACCACTGTGGCTTCTGTGGCCGCAAACGCTGTTAACTGCTCGCCGCTGTCTTTTGATAGACGGATTGCTCGTTCCTCAAAAGGAAGCGTCTACTCAGCTGGATGGACGATCAGCGGGCATCAGCCACCGCCTTAGAAGCAGTTTTAAAGGCGCCGCACAATACCGCTATGGCAAGCGCAGCAATTCTTAAAACGGCTTCTTAAACCCGGCACGGACCACGCAAGCGAGGTTCCGTGCCGGCGCAGCCGAAGCCTGCTGTCTACTCCGCCATGAGCGGAAGACCCCCAGCCTCGCGAAGCACCTCCGCCTTGTCCGTTTTCTCCCAGGTAAATTCCTCCTCTTCTCGTCCGAAATGGCCGTACGCCGCCGTCATGCGATAGATCGGACGTACCAGATCAAGCATCTCAACGATGCCCCGGGGACGCAGGTCAAAGAATTCGCGTACCAGCTGTTCCAGTCTCTCATCTTCAATTTTACCGGTACCAAAGGTTTCAACGCTGATGGAGGTCGGTTCGGCGACGCCGATGGCGTAGGAAACCTGTACCTCACAACGCTCGGCAAGTCCCGCAGCGACCACGTTCTTTGCCACATACCGGCAGGCGTAAGCACCCGAACGATCGACCTTGGATGGATCCTTGCCTGAGAAAGCGCCACCACCGTGGCGTGCCACGCCGCCATAGGTATCGACGATGATTTTGCGGCCAGTCAGTCCACAGTCACCGACCGGCCCTCCAATGACAAAGCGTCCCGTTGGATTGATATAGTATCGGGTATCTTTGGTCAGCCAACCGGCAGGAAACACCGGTGCAATGATCTCGTCACGTACTGCTTCCTGCAATTGTTTGTAACCGATATCCGGCTCATGCTGCGTGGAGAGGACCACGGACTCAATGCCGCTTGGGCGACCGTCCTCATAGAGAACGGTCACCTGACTTTTTGCGTCCGGTCGCAACCAAGGCAGGATCCCATCCTTTCGAAGCTCGGCCTGGCGTTTAACCAGACGGTGCGCAAAGGTGATCGGTGCGGGCATGAGAACATCCGTCTCGCTGGACGCATAACCAAACATCATGCCCTGATCGCCGGCACCCTGCGCATGATCATCTCTTTCCACGACACCCATGGCAATGTCGGGAGACTGCTTGCCAATGGCTGTCAGCACGGCACAACTCTCCCAATCGAATCCGATAGCCGGATCGACATAACCAATAGCGCGTACGTTCTGGCGCACCAGATCTTCCATATCGACCCACGCCTCGGTGGTAATCTCACCCGCGATCAACACCATCCCGGTCTTCACTAAAGTCTCGCAAGCAACCCGAGCGCCCTTGTCCTGCACCAGGATCGCATCGAGCACTGCGTCAGAAATCTGATCGGCTATCTTGTCAGGATGTCCTTCCGAGACGGATTCCGAAGTGAGTAGCTGTGTGCGGGCCATAGATGTTCCTTAAAATAAAGTCGCAATAGTTCAACCTACATGTAGTCTGTAGCGGCTACGGTTGTTTCTTTACAGTGGTAAGACTAACATCCTACGGGCTGTGGACGCAGGACGCGATCAGCAATTTGCAGCAAAAGAAACAAGGGGAGTTTCTAGGGCCATAAAAACCCACGATTGCCGATAACATCCCTCCGCGTAAAATTCGGGTAGATTATATAGTATTTTGATATAAGAACCGCTCACCGGAGCCGCTCGGCATTTCTGCCGCCGTATAGAGCTACCGCGCAGCAACATCGTTGAAGCCGTTTTATGGAGTGGGAGCAGCGTTCGGACACGGACCAATGGAACCCAGATAAATGCTTAAGACTCGCGCAGCTTACGGGCGTGGGCTGTCAGCCTCACTCAAGGACACTCCAGTAGACATTCAACGATCGAAATTCTAGGAGAACATGCATGCCTTCCCGTAGACAACTCGCAAACGCCATCCGTGCCCTCAGCATGGATGCAGTCCAGAAGGCGAACTCTGGTCATCCCGGCATGCCCATGGGCATGGCTGATATCGCCGAGGTATTGTGGAACGACTTCTTGCGCCACAATCCAACCAATCCGCACTGGGCCGATCGGGACCGCTTCGTGCTCTCCAATGGCCATGGCTCGATGTTGCTCTATTCACTGCTTCACCTGACCGGGTACGACTTACCGTTGGATGAGCTCAAACGCTTTCGGCAGCTGCATTCTAAAACTGCCGGGCATCCTGAGTACGGTTTGACCCCGGGGGTCGAGACGACGACTGGCCCGCTCGGACAAGGCATCAGCAATGCCGTGGGCATGGCTATCGCCGAGAAGGTGCTGGCCGCGCAGTTCAATCGGGAAGATCATGAGATCGTCAATCACCATACCTACGTGTTTCTCGGCGATGGCTGCCTGATGGAAGGAATCTCTCACGAAGCCTGCTCCTTGGCAGGAACCTTCGGTCTGGGCAAGCTCGTCGCGTTTTTCGATGACAACGGGATCTCTATCGATGGCGAAGTCGAGGGTTGGTTTACAGACGACACGCCGCGGCGGTTCGAGGCTTACGGATGGCACGTCATTCCCAAGGTTGACGGTCACGACGCGAAGGCCGTGCACCAAGCCATCATGGAAGCGCAGGCCACCACAGACAAGCCGAGCCTGATTTGCTGCCAAACCATCATTGGTTGGGGGGCACCCAATAAACAAGGCAAGGAAGAGTGTCATGGCGCCGCCCTCGGGGAGGAAGAGATCGCCTTGGTTCGTGAAAATATCGGTTGGTCTTATCCGCCGTTTGTCATACCCGGTGACGTGAGCGCTGGCTGGGATGCCAGACGCAAGGGCGCACAGCTTGAGGCCGAGTGGAATGAACGCTTCGAGAGCTATCGAGCCGAACACCCTGAGCTTGCCGCAGAGTTCGAGCGCCGCCTTGCCGGCCAGTTGCCTCGGGAGTGGAAACAACATTGTGCCAATTATGTCGAAGCGGTCGCCGACAAGGGTCAAACCGTTGCTTCCCGCAAGGCTTCGCAGAATACGTTAAACAGCTACGGGCCCGCCTTGCCCGAGCTCATTGGTGGGTCAGCCGACCTGACGGGTTCTAACCTTACGAACTGGTCCGGCTCGAAAGCGATTGGCAAGGACTCGCCCAAGGGGAACTATATTCATTTCGGAGTCCGCGAATTCGGCATGTCCGCCATTCTGAATGGATTCGCCCTGCATGGCGGTTTCATCCCCTACGGTGGCACGTTCCTGATGTTCTCGGAATACGCCCGCAATGCGCTTCGCATGGCCGCCCTCATGAGGATCCGCAGCATTTTCGTGTACAGCCACGACTCCATTGGACTCGGAGAAGACGGTCCCACCCATCAAGCCGTGGAACAAGTGGCGACGCTACGCCTCATCCCGCAGATGTCCCTTTGGCGCCCTTGCGATGACATGGAAACGGCGGTTGCCTGGCAAGCTGCCATCGAACGCTCGAACGGCCCCACCTGCCTTCTGTTATCACGGCAGAATCTGCGCCATCACGCTCGAACTCAGGAACAAATTGAAAATATCCGGCGCGGCGGTTACGTGCTCATCGAGGGCGGCAAGACTCCCGATGCCATCATCATCGCCACGGGCTCGGAGATCAGCCTCGCCGTCGATGCGGCCGATCTCCTCGCGAAGCGAGAGCTTCAGATCCGCGTCGTTTCGCTACCATCGACAGACGTCTTTGAGGCGCAAGATGCGGCCTACCGGGAGGCTGTGCTGCCACGCAGTGTGGCAGCGCGGGTGGCAGTGGAAGCGGGCGTCACCGATGGTTGGATGAAATACGTCGGGTTCGACGGCAAGGTGATCGGCATTGATTCCTTCGGCGAGTCGGCGCCGGCAGCCGAGGTGTTCAAGCACTTCGATCTGACCACGGATCGTATTGTGAGGACCGTCGAAGAGCTCCTTCCAGTGAGGGAGGTCTCTCTGGCCGCAGAGGTTGCAGGAGACTAAACAAGGAAAGTAATATCGCGGCGTGCCTGATTCTGTCAGCAGCGTTTGCCTGGTACAGACGGCACGGATTACGCTAGCTCGCATTTGCAAGCACACAGTGGTGCTCGCACAATTGGCCGTCCCGCTGCGCCTGCAATCTGACTCGCAGGGCGTCGTCTATGCGGGACAAGTTTTTTTCATCACATCGACAACAAGTGTGGGGGAGACCTAATGGCAATTAAAGTCGGTATTAATGGGTATGGTCGTATCGGTCGGAACATTCTGCGTGCGCTTTATGAAGGCGGGCGAAAGGATATCGAATTCGTCGCCATCAACGACCTTGGCGATGCCAATACCAACGCGCACCTGACCAAGTACGACACGGTACACGGTAAATTTCCAGGTGATGTATCCGTAGATGGCGATTACATGGTGGTCAACGGTGACCGAATCCGCGTCTTGGCAGAGCGTGCTCCCGCCAAGCTTCCCTGGGGAGATCTGGGGGTCGATGTCGTTCTCGAGTGCACCGGCTTATTCACGAGCAAGGAAAAAGCCAGTGCGCACCTCGAAGGCGGCGCCAAGAAGGTGATCATTTCCGCCCCTGGTGGTAAAGACGTCGATGCAACCATCGTCTATGGCGTGAACCAAGAGGTCCTGAAAAGCTCAGATACGGTGATCTCGAACGCCTCTTGCACAACGAATTGTCTGGCTCCGCTCGTCAAGCCCCTGCATGAAAAAATTGGGGTGCTCCATGGCCTCATGACCACCATCCATTCGTACACCAATGACCAGGTGCTGATCGACGTCTATCACTCGGATCTGCGGCGCGCCCGTTCCGCAACCCAATCGATGATTCCGACCAAGACTGGCGCCGCTGCCGCCGTGGGCTTGGTGCTACCGGAGCTCAATGGCAAGCTTGATGGGTTTGCAATGCGCGTCCCCACCACCAACGTATCGGTCGTCGATCTAACCTTCGTCGCCGGTCGCAACACCAGCAAAGACGAGATCGACAGCATCATGAAAGAAGCGTCTGAGAGCAATCAGCTCAAAGGGATTCTCGCCTACAATGAGGCGCCGCTGGTTTCCATGGATTTCAATCACACCACCGTTTCATCAACATATGACTCTACCCAGACTCGCGTTATTGAAGGCAAGCTGGTTAAAGTGCTTTCCTGGTACGACAACGAGTGGGGCTTCTCAAACCGGATGCTTGATGCCACCGTTGCGCTGATGAATGCATAATCGTCTGGTCAATTAAACCTGACGACGGCCGGTCAGCCATCGACCTTTTCAGCAAGGCGAATGGCTGACTGTTCTGCATTTCTATACCCGCTCTGCGCAGAGGAGTCGTCTCAGTATGCACTTCTGCTCTGTACGTGTTTCAGTGGCACCAGCGGGTAATAACACGCTCAACAGCTTTTCTGAGTTTGGTTATTGAGGAGCTCGATCCATGGCTGTCATCAAGATGACTGATCTGGACCTCGCGGACAAACGGGTACTCATTCGAGAAGACCTTAATGTCCCGCTAAAAAACGGCAAAGTAACTAACGATGCGCGTATTCGCGCCTCCCTACCGACCATCGAGCAGGCGATACAAGCAGGCGCGAAGGTCATGCTAATGTCCCATTTGGGGCGCCCAACAGAGGGCGAATCCGACCCCCAATTTTCCCTCGGCCCGGTAGCCGAATACTTGTCTGATCTGCTTGGCAAACCGGTACGGCTCGTCACGGATTGGCTAGGCGGGATAGAGATCGAAG
Source organism: Gammaproteobacteria bacterium (assembly GCA_049282355.1). Taxonomy (GTDB): domain Bacteria; phylum Pseudomonadota; class Gammaproteobacteria; order HK1; family HK1; genus JAGTVB01. The sequence goes on from JBAPTW010000158.1 coordinate 90,754, forward strand.
CAGGTGCCGTCGCGCTGCTGGAAAATGTACGCTTCAATAAGGGAGAGAAGAAGAACGAAGACGGGCTCGCTAAACAGATAGCAGCCCTCTGCGACATCTACGTAATGGATGCCTTCGGCAGCGCGCATCGTGCTCACGCCTCCACCCACGGGGCCGCTAAGTATGCCCCCATCGCCTGTGCCGGGCCCCTGCTGGCCGCTGAGCTGGAAGCTCTGGGCAAAGCGCTGGAGAATCCGGCCCGACCGATGGTGGCTATCGTCGGCGGCGCGAAGGTATCCGGTAAGCTCGAAGTGCTGGATGCCTTATCCAAGATCGTCGATCAGCTCATCGTCGGCGGCGGTATTGCCAACACATTTATCGCCGCTGCCGGACACAAAGTCGGCAAATCGCTTTATGAGCCCAGCTTGGTTTCTGAGGCTAAGCGTCTCATGGAGGCGGCCAAATCCAAGGGCGGCGAGATCCCCGTACCGACGGATGTGGTGGTAGGCCAGGAATTCTCGGAATCGAGCCCGGCGACCACCAAGAAAGTGAGTGAAGTCTCGGATGATGACATGATCTTTGACGTGGGGCCGGATACCACAGCCCATTATGTCGCGCTATTGCAGAAGGCAGGCACGGTGGTTTGGAATGGTCCCCTGGGCGTGTTCGAATTTGATCAATTCGGGTCGGGGACGAAGGCCGCCGGCGAAGCCATCGCGGCATCCAGTGCCTTTTCCATTGCGGGCGGCGGAGACACCGTCGCGGCTATCGACAAATACGGGCTCGCGGACAAGGTATCCTATATTTCCACCGGTGGTGGCGCTTTCCTGGAATTTCTGGAAGGCAAAAAGCTGCCAGCAGTGGCCATCCTGGAGGAACGGGCCGGAAGTTAAAATCAAGCTGTGAGAGCAGCGCCGGCGAGGGGTTTCCTCCGGGGAGATTTCCCTAGCAGAGCTAGCCCGGGGCCAACAGCCTGATTTCTCGGCCTGAGCACCACGGCCTGTTTCTGTGCAAACGGCGGCTTATTCATCCATGAGTCGCCGTTTTGCTTCCTGGTACTTGGATGCCGTCTGCTCGATAACCGATAACGGTAGCCTCGGTGCGGGGGCTTGCTTGTTCCACCCTACGGATTCCAAGTAATCGCGCACAAATTGCTTATCAAAGCTCGGCGGGTTGCTGCCCGGGCGGTAACGCTCAGCCGGCCAAAAGCGGGACGAATCAGGCGTGAGCACTTCATCGATGAGGTACAGCTGCCCGTGCTCATTGACGCCAAACTCCAATTTGGTGTCGGCGATGATGATGCCCCGTTGCTCAGCTTGCGCCGCCGCCTTTTGGTATACTTGTAAGCTTACAGAGCGGATTTCCGCCGCGAGATCATGCCCGACCACCTCCACCATCTGATCGAAAGTGATGTTCTCATCGTGCTCTCCGGATAATGCCTTGGTCGAAGGCGTGAAGATGGGCTCGGGCAGGCGCGCCGCCTCGGACAAGCCCGCCGGCAACCGAACACCGCAGACGGTTGCCCTCGCCTGATAGTCCCGCCAGCCCGATCCAATGAGATAACCACGAACGATAGCCTCGACCGGAAGGGCGTCGAGGCGGCGCACCACCACCGCTCGTCCGTTCAGGGCGACTCGATCACCGACATGGGACAGCACGTCCTCGAGCCGAATCGAAGAGCGATGATTGGGTACAATGTCAGCGGTTCTGTCAAACCAGAAATCGGAAAGGGAGGTAAGCACGATCCCCTTTCCCGGAATGGCATCGGAGAGCACCACATCAAATGCCGACAAACGATCCGTGGCAACGATCAGTAGGTGCGTATCATCCACCACATAAATATCCCTCACCTTGCCGCGCTTAAACACCGGCAGACTCTGAAGCTCGCTGTCGAACATGACCTTGACGCTAGCGATCACCGTTTTTTCCTCTTTCCATACCCTTGGTGCACGTCAATTGAGCAATGCCGGTGAGCAGGTTAACGCGAGTGACAACATCCGGCAACGTGCTCTCCTTAACGCCTTTTCAAGACAACGCTGCTTGCAAGCACGTCCCCAATGATGGGCTTGTACGAAATTTTTCCGGAACCTGAGAGACTCACGGCAAACTAATGAGAGCAGTACTCCTTGGAAACGCGCATGCCTATCATCCCCTCTCCTGACCGCAACCTTGAGGCGAATCGAGGGTAGCTTGAATTCATCAGTAATCAAGCGTCTTATCTTTTTGCTCCTCGGTTTAGTGGTCCTCTTTGGGGCACTGTTTGGCACCAAGTATTACCAGGTGCAGCGCATGGCTGCCGAGGCATCCGTTCCGCCACCGCCAACGACGGTGAGCGCCGCCCGCGTGCAAACGCAAACCTGGCAGCCTCACCTCTTCGCGGTCGGCTCATTGGTTGCCAGTCAAGGTGTTTATGTCGCTAACGAGATCGCGGGCCAAGTCAAAGCTATCCATTTTGAATCCGGTCAACGTGTCGAGCGTGCTGACCTACTCCTTGAGCTTGATGACAGCGTCGACCAGGCCGAGCTCGAAGGCTTCATCGCAGAGCGACGACTGGCGCAAGTCGAGTTCCAGCGCCTCGCCAAACTCTACAAGAAGCGTTCTGTGGCGCGCTCTGAATACGATCAGGCGCAGGCGAAACTACAGAATGCGCAAGCGCAGGTGGCGTCCCAACGGGCACTGATCGCGAAAAAAGCCATTCGCGCGCCCTTTGCCGGGCTGCTTGGCATTCGCCAAGTAGACTTGGGGCAATACCTTGCTCCAGGCTCGCGCATTGTGTCACTGCAGTCGCTCGACCCCCTCTACGTCGATTTTTCTTTGCCAGAGCGGGACTTGGCTGTGCTTTACTCCGGCCAAAAGGTGACATTCCAAGTGCCGGCCTACCCGAAGCGTGCGTTTGACGGTGAAATCAGTGCCATCGATTCACGCATAGACGAAGCAACACGCAATCTCCAGGTACGGGCAACTGTTGAAAATAAGGGTGGGTTACTGCGCCCCGGGATGTTTGCCGAGGTGCAGACACAACTGCCAACCGAGGAAAACGTACTTACGTTGCCCAGCACCGCCATTACCTACAACCCGTATGGGGACTCGGTATTTGTGGTTGAAAGCCGGGACGGTCAGTTGCTGGTCGAGCCTCGCTGGGTGAAAACCGGGGAGACGCGCCAGGGGCAGGTCGCCATCGAGCAGGGGCTGAAGGCGGGCGAACAGGTGGTCACCGCCGGACAGTTGAAGCTGCGCAAGGGCCAGCAGGTGCGCATTGACAACACCGTCAATCTCGACAAGCCGATCAGCGGCCCATGAGCTTCACCGATATCTTCGTTCAGCGACCAGTGCTGGCAAGTGTTGTCAGTCTTCTTATTTTGGTGATCGGCTTGCGGGCCTTTACCTCTCTGGAGGTACGCCAGTATCCGGCAACCAGGGATACGGTCGTCACCGTGACCACCAATTACCCCGGTGCGAGCAGCGAGCTTATCAAAGGATTTATGACCACGCCGCTCCAGCAGGCTATCGCTCAAGCCGATGGCATCGACTACCTCTTCGCCAGCAGTACTCAAGGGCGATCGCAGATCGAAGCCCATATGGAGCTGAACTATGACCCGAATGCGGCGGTGGCGGAAATTCAAGCCAAGGTGGCGAGCCAGCGCAATGTTCTGCCGGCCGAGGCCGAGGACCCTGTCATTGACTCCACCACCGGGGATCCGACGGCCCTCATGTATCTCGCCTTTTACAGCGCGCAGATGACACCGTCACAGATTACCGATTACCTGCTGCGGGTGGTCCAGCCGAAGTTGCAGGCGGTGCCCGGCGTGGCCAAGGCTGAGCTCATAGGGAACAAGATCTTCGCGATGCGCATCTGGCTCGATCCGCGGCGCATGGCGGCACTCGGCATTACCGCTAACGATGTACGCGCGGTCCTTGCGGCCAATAATTATCTCGCCGGCATCGGCCAGACGAAAGGCGCCTTGGTCGCCATGGATTTGAGCGCGACCACTGACATCACCGAGGAAGAGGATTTTCGCAAGCTCGTGGTCCGTAGCGCCGACGGCACATTGGTGCGCATCGAGGATATTGCCGAGGCGACACTCGGGGCCGAGGACTATGACTCCACAAGTTGGTACAAGGGTAAGCCGGCTATCTTTATCGGCATCGAGCCCACGCCAGGCGCCAACCCGCTGACCGTCGCGCAACGGGTGCGCACGCGTATGGATGCGATCCGCAGTCAACTCCCGGCTGAATTGAACGGCCACATTCCTTACGACGCCAGCGTTTACATCAACGATGCCATCGAAGAGGTATTCCGCACGCTCGCCGAGGCGGTGCTGATTGTGCTCTTTGTCATCTTTCTGTCCCTCGGATCCGTGCGCGCAGCGCTGGTGCCCGCTGTAGCTGTACCGTTGTCGTTGGTCGGTGCGGGTTTCTTGATGCTCCTCTTGGGCTTCTCCATCAACCTCCTGACGCTGCTTGCCATGGTGCTTGCCATCGGGCTCGTGGTCGACGACGCCATTGTGGTGGTCGAAAATGTGCACCGTCACATCGAAGAAGGTGAGTCGCCATTTCATGCAGCGATAACGGCCGCCCGTGAGCTCGGTCTACCGATTCTGGCGATGACGACAACGCTGGTGGCCGTCTACGCTCCCATCGGCTTCATGGGGGGGCTGGTGGGCACCTTGTTTACGGAATTCGCCTTCACGCTTGCCGGCGCAGTGCTCATCTCCGGTGTCGTGGCGCTTACCCTGTCGCCCATGCTGTCCTCCAAGGTGCTCAAACCGGCCGGCAGCTCAACCCGTTTCGAGCGGGCCGTTGAGAGCGTCTTCACCTGGCTAGCCGATCGCTACAAAAGCCTGCTGCGAAGCAGCTTACAATCCTTACCGGTCACCATTGTTTTCGCTGCCGCCATACTCGCAAGCATCTATTTTATGTTTTCGAGCACACCCAATGAGCTCGCACCCACCGAAGATCAAAGCATCCTCTTCTTTCAAGCTCACGGCCCGCAAACCGCAACCCTCGAGTATAACGAAGCCTACGGTGAGCAGATCGTGCGGCTGTTTGAGACTGTCCCAGAGTATAATGAAAGCTTTTTCCTGCTGGGATTTGGCGGCGATACGAGCACTGTGTTTGGCGGCTTCAAGATGCCTCCGGTAGCGCAACGCGATCGCTCGCAGATGGCGATCCAACCCGAGCTGCAGCAGGGACTTGATAACATAGCCGGTTTTCAGATAGCCGTTTTTCCACGGCCAAGCCTTCCGGGCTCCGGCGGTGGCCTGCCCATCGAGTTCGTGCTGACCAGCGACGCCGATTACCGGCGTCTTAACGAGGTGGCGGATGCATTGATTGGCCCGGCCATGCAGAGTGGCAAGTTCGCCTTCCTGCGCAAGTCCATCGAGTTCACGCGCCCCAAGACCCGCATTATTATCGATCGCGATCGCGCCGGCGATGTTGGCCTTACCATGCAACAGATTGGTCAGGCGCTCGCCACCATGCTCGGAGGAAACTACGTCAATCGATTCAGCCTCGAAGGACGAAGCTACAAGGTCATTCCGCAAGTACTGCGGCAATACCGGCTTGATCAAGCTATGCTGGATAACTACTACCTCCGCTCCGCCTCCGGAGCGCTGTTACCGCTGGCAAGCATCATCAGTTTCGAGGACGTGGTCGAGCCCAGTCAAAGAACACAGTTTCAACAGCTCAACTCGCTGACACTGGAGGGTGTGATGGTCCCGGGGGTTACCCTGGGCGATGCGCTCGGCTATTTGGAAGATGAGGCAAGAGCGTTACTCCCGAGCGGGTTTTCCTTCGAGTATTCCGGCCAAGCACGCCAGTACGTTCAGCAGGGTAGCGCCCTGGTGATCACATTTTTCTTGGCTATCCTGGTGGTTTATCTGGTGCTCGCGGCGCAGTTCGAAAGCTGGCGCGATCCGGTGATCATTCTGATTTCAGTACCGATGTCTATTGCCGGCGCTCTCGCTTTTTTGATGCTCGGTCTGGCAACCATCAACATCTATACCCAAGTGGGTCTCATCACGCTGATCGGGCTGATCGCGAAAAACGGTATCCTCATCGTGGAATTCGCCAATCAACTGCAAAGAAGCGAGGGTCTCGGCAAGCACGAGGCGGTGGAGAAGGCGGCGAGCATTCGTTTGCGGCCGATCCTGATGACGACTGTCTCCATGGTGGTGGCGATGCTCCCCTTACTCACGGCTAGCGGGCCGGGAGCGGTGAGTCGCTTTCAAATCGGCTTGGTGATTGCCAGTGGCCTCGGCATAGGTACGCTGTTCACGCTATTCGTGGTGCCCGCATTCTACGTCCTGCTGGCGCGCCAACGTCGTGAAGACATGCCAGAAGCCTTACCCACCACGGCATAAGCGTTGGACCACTGGACTCGATCGCGTTGCGTTGACCGCGACGCCGAGTGCGAAATCGTGCTCTCGGCAGCTCGCATCAAGATGCCCGCAACCCCTGCATTACCCATGATCGATGCTCACTCTGCCGTGAAATGCGGGTCGAAATCCGTCATAATGGCAAGCTTTATTCGCCTGTGAGGCTTTCCGTGAGGGATGCAACCATGGACGCGACGCACAAGAAACTCAAGCTGGAAGGCTTCAACAATTTAACCAAGGCCTTTAGCTTCAACATCTATGATGTTTGCTACGCACAGACACTTGCACAGCGTCGCGAATACATCAAGTACATTGATGAAGCTTACAACGCACAACGCCTAACCCGGATACTCACCGACGTCGCTGACATCGTCGGCGCCACTGTGCTCAATATTGCCCACCAGGATTATCACCCGCAGGGGGCGAGCGCCACGATGCTGATCGCCGAGGAGGTCGTGCTTGCCGCGGAGCCGGTCAAGCCCAGTTTGCTTGCATCCGTCAATGAGCTTGTCTTAGCGCATCTCGATAAGAGCCACATCGCCGTGCACACCTACCCGGAAAGCCACCCGCGCAATGGCATCAGCACCTTTCGCGCTGACATCGATGTGGTGACCTGCGGTCACATCTCGCCGCTCAAGGCTCTTGATTATCTGATTCAAAGCTTTGAGTCCGACATCGTGATCATGGACTATCGAGTACGGGGATTTACGCGGGATATTACCGGCCATAAGCATTTTCTCGATCATCAGATCACCTCCATTCAAGACTTCATTGGTGATGAAACGAAAAAACGCTATCACATGGTCGATGTCAACATGCCTCAAGAGAAGATGTTCCATACCAAGATGATGTTGAAAGGCGTGCAACTGGATAATTATTTCTTCGGTATCAACGAAGAAGATCTTTCCCATGAAACGCGTCGTCGCATCAAAGATGAGCTACAGCAAGAGATCGAGGAAATCTTCTATGGGTGGAATTTCTGTCATCCCTGGAACGAGTGCAGCGAATAGGCGCCTACCCGAGGAAGGTTTCGCCGTCTTGCGAGATGACAACATCAGCGCTGTCATTTTTGAAACAGTTTCTTAACACCAAGGGATCCCTTGGGCCGCCCGGGGCAGATCACCCACCCGGCCCACTGCGTGCAGCATAATGAGGCGTTTTGCGGGAGTGATGCTATGGGTGAGCTGCAACCCTAGATTGCGGGTTACTTGCACCACGCGAAAGCGGCTGCCAAAGAGCAAGTGCAAGCCGTCCATCGCCACTTGCATTGCCAGATTATGGCCTTTCCGCCAACGCTCGTAGCGCCTCAGGGTCAGCAAGGCTCCAATATCGCGGCCCTTTGCTCGAGCCTCCGCAATGACCTCGGTCAGTGTCGCCGCGTCCAGGAATCCTAGATTGACACCTTGTCCCGCTAAAGGGTGGATGGTATGCGCTGAATCCCCGACCAAGGCAACGCGATGTTGGACATAGCGGTGTGCTCGAACGGAGCGCAAGGGAAAGGTCGCACGCGGCCCCACCCAGGTGATCGATCCCAGCCTCGAATCGAACGCCCGGCCAAGCTCCACCGCGAACTCTTCAGCCGGCAAACGGCTAAGCGCCACCGCGGCCGCGGGCGTTGTTGACCAGACGATGGAACTGTAATTTTCTGGCAATGGCAAGAACGCGAGGGGACCCGAGGGCAAGAACCGTTGCCAAGCGGTTTCCTGATGGGAAAGCTCGGTGCGCACGTTGGTCACCAGGGCCTGCTGGCCGTATCCGTGCACAGCGCTGGGTATTCCGACCCGCCGCCTTACTGGCGATTCGCTGCCATCGGCCCCCACCAGCAACAGCGCTTTGATTTCTATATCTTTTAGCGCCACGCGAACGCACTCGGGTTCGAGGATCAGTCCACGCAGTCGTGCCGGCCGAAACCACGTCACCGAATCCAACGCTGCCAACTGCGCCTCCAGCCCCGCCTGTATGACTCGGTTCTCGACGATATAACCCAGCATCGACTCGCCGATGTCGGCGCTCTCGAAATGAATGGCGCCGGCCCCGGCAGCGTCCCAGACATGCATCTCACGAAAGGGTCCCATGCGGGACTGGCGCATAGGCTCCCATGCACCGAAGGTGCGAAGAATATTCTCCGAGGCACGCGTTACCGCGCTCACCCTGAAATGGTATGCCTCATCGCCGAGCAGATCCTGCCACGGGCGCTCTTCAACCAAAGCCACCCGCAAGCTCATTTGCCCCAAACCGCAGGCGAGTGCGGCGCCCACCATTCCCCCGCCGATGATCACCACATCGTATGGAATGATGTCCTTCATGTCGAACTTCCTGCAGTCGGATGTTTGATGAGCGCTGCTATGGCGGCAACCCCCGGGATAGTCGCAACTGCCGTCCAGCCAAACCCATGGCGCGACGTGCCAGGCCATGTTTCACACAAGGCAGGAGATCCGTCCCCAGCAGTCCCAAGCCTCGTAGCCCAGACACCCATGGCGAGTGAATGGAAAATATCCGCGCCAGCGTATCGGTGAAAAATGTCACGCTTCTTTGGTCGCGACGTCGCAGGTCAAGATAGCGCTTTAACACGGCGGCCGATCCCAAATCGTGACCGCCTCGCCAGGCCGCCACCAACACTTCCGCCAGGGCTGCCGCGTCTCGCAGCCCGAGATTAAACCCCTGCGCAGCGATGGGGTGAAGGGTGTGGGCGGCATTGCCGATGATGACCGCCCGCGGCGCAACCTGAAGTCTGGAGGAAACCAGCCGAAGTGGGTATTGAACCCGGTGGCCGACATGAACCAGACGCCCAAGACGCGATCCGAAAACCTGGTTCAATGCTTCCAGAAATACTACCTCGTCGAGGTCGAGAAGCGCCTCGGCAGCCGCCGACGGCAGCGTCCAAACAAGTCCGCATTGTCCCTCGTTCAGGGGCAGTAACGCCACCGTACCGCGGTTGCTGAACCGTTCGTAAGCGATGCCGCGATGGTCCACGGAGGGTGTGACTTGGGCGGCAATCGCATTCTCACCATAGTCGTGCTCAACGGCAGCAAGGCCCAAGAGATTGCGCACCGAGGAACGCGCCCCATCGGCAGCCACCAACAGTCGAGCACGTACTGTGTGGATAGCCGCCGTGGCGCCCTTCAGCCCGGCCCGGATCCCGCCTTCCTCAGCGAAAACGCCGACCACCCGCATTGGGGACATCAGCGTGAGCTGGCGATGCTGCGCCAGGCCCGCTCTGAGCGCCTCCCCGAGCGTGCGCGCCTTGGTGACATAGCCCAGGGCGGGTACGCCTTCATCCTCTGCGCGAAACCGCGTCGCACCGAACTGGCCCCGTTGCGACACATGCACTTCCCGAATCGGGCTGGCGGCGTGGATGAGATGGGACCACAATCCCAAGGTATCGAGAATGCGTTTGCTGCCAAGGGAAAGGGCCAGGGAGCGATCGTCGTGACTCGGCGGTTCCTTGTCCAAAGGCACCGCTTCCACCACGCCGACGCGCAAGGATGCCCCGGCAAGAGCACACGCAAGGCTGGCCCCTACGAGCCCGCCGCCGATAACCAGCACATCGACATCGATAGCCTGTGTGCTGTGAGCACTCGCTAGATTCATTGGCTCCACTTCATCCCGTCCCCACCAGTGCCTCGATGGCCTCTACGCTCTTTGGTACCTCCTCGGTGAGCACCTCGGGTCCCGGCGCCGTCACCAACACATCGTCTTCGATACGCACACCGATATTCCACCATTTTTTTGGTACGCTGAGATCACCGGCCCGAATATAGAGCCCTGGCTCGATGGTCGTCACCATCCCCGGCTCAAACACTCGCCACTCATGGGCGACCTTGTACTCGCCAACGTCATGCACATCCATCCCCAGCCAATGACCCGTGCGATGCATGAAGAATTTCTTGTAATGTTCCTTCTTGATGAGGGTACTGACTCGTCCTTTCAAAAGACCTAAACGCACAAGGCCTTCTGTCAGCACGCGCACTGCCGCCTCATGGGGGGCTTGCCAATGGTTACCGGAGTGAACCTGGGCGATGGCCTCTTGCTGTGCCTCCAGCACGAGCTCATAGATGGCCTTTTGCGCTGGCGTAAAGCGAGCGTTAATTGGAAATGTGCGCGTAATATCCGCAGCGTAGAGCTCGTATTCCGCACCGGCGTCGATCAGCAGTAGATCGCCTGACTTCAGCAAGGCGCTATTGGCGGTGTAGTGCAAAGTACAGCTGTTGGCTCCCGCCGCGACGATAGAGGGATAGGCGGGGGCGCGGCTTCCGCCTCGCATGAATTCGTAGATAAGCGCTGCTTCGATTTCGAACTCCCGCATGCCGGGCCGGCAAATCGCCATCGCTCGGCGGTGCGCCTCGGCACTGATGGCCATCGCCTTGCGCATCATGCGTAACTCGCCCTTGGACTTAAATAGACGCAGCTCGTGGAGCACATGATCCAACGCCACGAACTCCGCCGGTGGGATAACGCCTGCCCGCGATTTAGCACGCAATTGATTGACCCATCCCAGGACCTGCTGGTCAAACTCGGCGTTGTAGCCCATGGAATAAAACACCCGTGCACGGCTCTCCATGAGACCGGGCACGATGTCATCCACATCACCAATGGGGAACGCATCGTCCGCCTGGTATTCGTCGCACGCACCTTCCAAGCCGGCACGAGGTCCATCCCACAACTCTTTCTCGGGATCGCGCTCGCGGCAGAAAAGCAGGTATTCACCCTGCTTGCGCCCAGGAATCAGCGCCACCATGGCCGCGGGCTCAGGAAAACCCGTCAAATAATAGAAATCGCTGTCAGGACGGAACGCGAACTCAACGTCACGATTGCGTGCCCGCACCGATGCCGCGGGCAATATGGCGATGGCGTCATCGCCCATCGCTTCCATGAGCCGTCGACGGCGCCTGGCAAACTCCTTTTTTTCCATTCTTTCCATGGTAGCCTTTATCAACTCTTCGGTATCTCCCTGGCGCTGTAGTCGGCGTCATATCGCAAGCCTACAATTCCTCTCGGATGATGAGCGTTCCTACCCGCAAATACTCCACAAGTTCGGCGTATGCGGCTTCATTTGCGTCTTCTTCGTCGCAGGTGGCGACATCGATGCGTGTCATTTCGGCCATATCGTGCAAAATTTCCCGGCTATCCTGGGGCAGCGTTTGAGAATAAACGCCTCCGGCAAGGCCCACCCCCGCTAAGAAACCGGCACACCATTCTGCCAACGCCTCACTGCGCAGCGCCAACGCCTCACTGTCCGCAGGAACAAGGATCTGGAAGGTGCAGTCGGCCGACTCCAGCTGGTAGATCGTGGCCACCTCCAATCGTTTGAGCAGCACACGGCAAGCCTCACCGATCGGATCTTCCCAGTCCACATCATCGAGCACGCATGCCAGCCATTCCTCTTCATCGAAGTGACCGTGGGTGCAGAGCATCCCGCACAGCAGTCCGTGACTTTCAGCAGCTCCGATTGCAGTCGTTGTGCGGCTAAGGGCTTCGCTTAACTCTTCAAAGCTTGGAGGCTCGATTTTCTGTTCCATAAGCAAAGCCAGTTGCAACTTCCCTAATAAATAGGGTGCGCCTCATGCCCGAAGCATCATCGCGCATCGCCGTATTGTTCCTGCAATCCTATCATTCCGCCGACACATGCCCAACCCGAAGCGTCTTTGTGTGATTCGGCTTGTACGATTGGCGCCATTGACCCCCGCAAGGTTCCGATTTTATATTCAAGTCTTGCTTATCCGCCGCCCGTTATATCCCGGGTATGTAGTGCGCAAGGGTGACCAATGCCATGGAAAAAGTAGACCTGGAGTACTTGGAAGACCGCATCGATGCTCTCATCCAAGCCTGTGAAGATCTGCGCGCAGAAAACCGCGCACTGCGCGAGCAACAGGCGCATTTGGTTACCGAGCGCGCCACGCTGATCGAAAAATCCGAGCTCGCTCGCAGCCGCGTAGAGGCGATGATCGCCCGCCTCAAAGCCATGGAGGTGGGATCATGAAAGAACACTCGGTACCGGTTAG
>JBAPTW010000159.1:0-2467 GCA_049282355.1 Gammaproteobacteria bacterium
GCCGACACGAGGCGGCTGCCGAGCGCGTGTCTCACCAGATGGCGCAGCTCGTGCCGGTCGTCACGCCAACGCCCTACCTTCTCGCCAAGGGGATCGCGGCGCATGTCGGCGTGATGACCGACGAAGCAGGTCAGAAAACCTACATTCCGGCGTTTGACCCCGAGGAGAAGCCCTGGACCCTACAAGCCATCGAGACCGACGGCAGCAAGCGCTTTGCCAAGGACAGCCGCAAAGCCGGGTGCTTTCATCCGCTCGGCGGCTTCGCGGCGCTTGCCGCCGCGCCCGTTCTTGTCATCGCCGAGGGCTACGCCACCGCCGCCACCTTGGCCGAGGCGCTGGGACAGGCGACTGTAGCTGCGTTCGATTCCAGCAATCTGCCGGCCGTCGCCTGGGCGCTGCATGAGAAATACCCGGAGAAGCCGATCATCATCGCTGGCGACGACGACCGCCATCTCAAAGCCACCCAGGGCATTACCCCCGGGCGCCTGAAGGCGAAAGAAGCCGCCGAGGCCGTGGATGGCAGGGCGCTCTTTCCCATCTTCGCCCCCGGCGAGCAGCGCGCGGATCCGAAGGCGTTCACCGACTTTAACGACTTGGCCACCAAGAGCACCTTAGGTCAGGCCGGCGTCGAGCGCCAGGTGAAGGCGGCGGTGAAGAAGGTGCTCCTGGATCAAGGGGAGCGCCAGCAGACAAAGCACCTCGCGCAAGCTAAGCGTCGACGACCGGCGCGGATCGGCTAACCGCCACCGACCGCTAAAGGCCGAGACTCCCCGGCCTTTGATTCTGCCGTGGGCCGGCCTGGCCGGCCAGGGCCGGGCCGCGGACTTGCCCGTTCACTGGCGCGTCTCCGGCACGACAAGGGTGATGTCAATCGCTGCGTTGGGAGGCTCTCCCCTGCAAAGTTATCCACAATTTCTGTGGATAATCCTCTGGAGAGTCCTGAAAATCCCTGCGCGATCAGCCACTCGTCCAACTGGCGGCCGTTTAGCCATACCGGGGCGTGCACACACCACACCCCCGCCGGTAATAGTTCCTAACCCTGCGCAGAGCGCGTCCGTAGGATGAGCCCCATCGCAAGCGCGAAACACTTCAAGTCAGAACTTTGAACTCGAGGAGCACGCTCATGAATTACGGTTATCCGAATGTTGATTTCAAATCCGGTGGGAATGCGGAAGCCACAGCGACGGGATTCCAGTCCAACGACGATTTCGCCAAGCTGGTCAATGTGGGTAAGGACGTCGGTGTGGCCCTTCCCGACATCCAGACCGATGAGGATGTCACCCTTCAGGGCCAGAATGTGCAGGCCGGAGCGTTTGGTGGCGAGGGCGGCAACGACAACGTGAAGCAGAACATCAGCGTCTAAGCTACTCTACCGCAAGAGCGTCTAAGCTACTCTACCGCAAGTCAGGAACCCTCGGCGGGCATGGCCTTCCGGGGGTTTTTGATGTCCGCTTCGTGACTACTCAGGTACCTAAACCTCTTAAGAAACATAGAGTTACATTCAGACCACCCCAAGAATGGCCATGAAAAACCCGTTCTTAGTTAGCGTCAAACACGATATATAGCGGTTACACTGGCCAAAAAGTCTATATGTCGTACCTGAGTAGTTACTCCGCTTCTTGAAAAGCGGTATTCCTACCCCTTCCCACGGTATTTTCCTACAAGCCTCGGATGGCAGCCGCGCTAGTCTTTGGGTAACCGCGACGGGTTGTCAGGCTATCGCCGACGCGATGTCCTTGCGGTATCGCCCCGCCCGGTAGGCCCATGGCTGACGGGTGGGTGCTCTGCTCCCCGATGCTGACCCTCACGCGATCTTTGGCCACTCCAGAATCTTCCATTGAGGCCGCTACAGCCTGCTCTTAAAAAGAGATGGCGTACAGCGCATTGAACCGTTGACGTCACTGCTGCCGATTCAAGTCTGGGGCACTGTTTCGTCTGGTGCGATCACTTATGAAAAGCGCCGCACTAATCGCTGCCGGCTGCACCGTCTTTGCAGCGACGACGCTGGCGGCGGTCTACAAGTGGACCGATAACGAGGGTCATGTCCACTATACGGATATCCCGCCGAGCGGCATTCCAGCGCAGCCCCTAAAACCAAATCCTGCCCCGCCATTAGAAGCGGCGGAAAAAGCACGTGCTCGTCTCGAAGCCATGACCAAGACCGTCCAGATGCGCGAGCAGAAGCGGGCTCGGGCCGCGGAGCTAACGAGACTCCGCAGACTGGGTCCCCTGCCGCGAAACGAATCCTCAGAATTCTTGGAAACGACCGGCATCGGTATTAGCTATCACTGGGACGACAACGAAGTGGCCGCGAACTTCTCAATCTCGGTCAGCGTTAAGCCAACAGTGCCGCACCTGGCGGCCTATATCGAAGCCCATTTTGAGCACCCGGGTAACCCCGGGACAGCGATGGTCGATGGCCAGCTGTGGCGGTGGGGCACGAAGGCGTTGTCTTTTTCCTCTGCCC
>JBAPTW010000160.1:0-4147 GCA_049282355.1 Gammaproteobacteria bacterium
TGGGTAATGCGCCCTCGCCAGTAAGGCTTGGGGCCCTCAGACAGTAGCCACGCCACCTCCCCATCGAGCGGTATGCGCATGCCGCCGCGCTCATCGTAGTTCCAGAAGCGACCGTACCAAGGCGTCAGAATGACCTTGCCGCCCACCGTTCGTCCGCGCGCATCCGCCCGCACCGTGTCAATAAGCCCCTGTGCATTAAATGTGAAGCGCATTCTCAGGGTGATAGCGCCGTCAGCCAGTGTGCCATAGGCCGATCGATCGTCCATGGCTTCCCAGTGCACCCCCTGGCTCGGCAGCAGTGCGGTGGGATACCAAGCCGCCTCGGCAAAAAAGCGCATCAGCTCGCCCGCAGCAACATCGTCCGTGCCACGCAGGTTGAAAAGTGAAACCAGACCGAGCAGGGAAGCGTGTAGGATACCTTCACCGGCCAGATAGGCGTCGTGAACGCGCACGGATACGCCCGGCAGCATGGCGACACGTCCGTCCCAGTCAAAGCCCGGGCGTTGGGTAACGATTTTCTGATTCGACCTGAAAGGCTTCCATCGATCGGTGGTTTCCCCCATGTTAAAAGTACCCCGATGTTGCACGCGCACGCCCGCTACCAGCGGCTGCCCCTCCTTGAGTACCGTGCGCAAATAGCGTTGAACCGGAGCGGGCAAGCCTTCGAGCTCACGGAAATCGACGAGCTGTGGCCGAATAGGCGCACGGGCCGCATCTAAGCGGGCCCGCAATGCCGTCGTGCCAACCCTCCAGCGGTAGGCCCCGTATAACGGTGCAGCCGGCAGGACAGCAGCGAGAGCCGACAGCATGATGAACAACGTCTTCAATCGTTATGCGACTCCCGAAGGCGATTTCAGCCGCTGTTCAAAAAGTGATTGCGCTCGTCCTAGCGTCATTGCGCCTTGGCTCGCACTCGTTGTACTCCCAGGAATACTTGGGTTGTTACTCACTCCATCCCCGAGGCTTGCTCCCTCGGGGCCGGCTTACAGCTCCGCAAAATTACTTCCGATGATTTTATCGCTAGCATGCGCCTCGCCAGTCCGGGGCATGCAACGTTTTTTGAACAGCTTTCATGCCCGTACGTTCCAGAACGGCTTCTACGGGGCGGCGGGGGGCGGCCAGCAGCCAATCGTGGGAATCATCACGCGCTATGCCGAGAACCGCCAGCAGCGGCGATGCGTCTTTTCAATGAGAAATGCCGTTATTGTGGCACAGAGCTATAACTTGGCCTCAAAAGTCGCGCCGAAAAAGGGCGCGACGGATAGGTCGCTGTCGTTAATCAGCCCGCCCGAAGCGTCCTCCAAACGCAGGCTGGCGCCGATCTCCGCGCCGCCTATGAGGCTAAGCTTGGCATGTCGAGACACCGTGAACTCGGCCAGTGCGAATAGCGGAAAGGCCTTGTCTTGACCAACCCCGCCGCGCGCCGGACCGCCATCGTCGAGGCGAAAGCGGGTCTTTTCGTAACGGGCGCCGAAGGCGAGCTGCCAGCGCGGCGAATACTGCCACCGCAGCTGCAGGCCGGGTCCGCGGCTGGCCGCAAATCCGCCGCCGGTCTCCAGCGATAGCGCGTTGGTGATCTTCCAGTCGATGAGCAGTACAGGGAAAAAGCTCGCGTCGTCCTCAATCTCGGTGAAGGCGCCAAGACCCGGGCCGATGCTAAGCGTGTCGCTGAATCGGTACGCCGCGCCGGCCAGCAGGCCGCCATTCTTGCCATCACCGAGCGAGACCCCGGATTCCGCGTTGAAGCGCAGCAACGGAATAGCGTACACGGTCCAGCGCTCGTTGGCAAAGTACTGTATCGGTACACTAACGCGAAATTCGCGGATCCTATCCCAGGGGTCGAGGCCACCAAAGCCCGAAGGTCCGGAGAAGCCATAATCGTCCTCGCCATAGCCCAGCGCGGCACCCACACGCCAGCGGCGGGCAAACACCCGCGCCGTGCCGGCGCTGACAAACACGCGCGCGGCGCTCATATCGCCTCCGGCATCCAGCGAGGCACTAGACTGATACACAGCGCCAGCTTGCAGTGTCCACTGCCAGGCGCTGTCACTGCCTTGCGTCTGCTCGGCCGCCGCGGTGTCCATCATGGCCGCGAGTAGCAGCAGAGCGCTAAGCAGGACGAAAAAGGTCAATTCCAGTGCGGTAACAACATTCATTGAATGCCCACAATTCACTCTGGATCCCTTATCCACCAACGCCTAGACTCCGATATCACTTCTTGAGTTTCGTAACAATCGGTGGGAGTCGATGTGGGTCAACGGGCTCTATTTGTGGCGTCTTACTATGGACTTGAACATCTTGGGTAAACTGCACCAGTAATACCGATTTTAAAGCAGAAGAAACCGGAACTCGAGATTATCGTTCGAAGCAGTGTTCCGGCATTCAAATTATGGGAAAAGCTTGGTAAGAGCATTCAAATTCAATACGCCGAAGTCGACATTGGCATGATTCAAAAAGATGCTTTGCATAGTGACTTCGACAAAACCGCTTACAGATATGCTCAGTTTCACGAACAGTGAGAAAAGTTACTTTACAGCAAGAAGCTTGATCTGCTCAAAATATCTTCGGATTTGATTATCGCCAACATTCCCTATTTGATTCATAGCAGCACATCGCTAAGGATTACGCACCGAGAAGGTGTTACAACGCTTCAGTTCGCCCGATTGCAAGCCGGTGTTAAACCAGCGCATCCGCTGTTCCGAGCTCCCGTGCGTGAACGAATCTGAACTGACATAACCGCGCGCACGTCTTTGCAAGCGATCGTCGCCGACCGCGCTCGCCGCGTTCAGGCCCTCCTCAATGTCCCCGCGCTCCAAGACGCTGCGCGACTTGTGCGCATGGTGCGCCCACAGACCGGCAAAGCAGTCGGCTTGCAGCTCCTGGCGTACCGAGTAACGGTTAGCCTGCGAATCGCCTACGCTACGCTGTGCTTCGCTGACTGCCGCGGAGATACCCAGCAAGTTTTGCACGTGATGGCCAATCTCGTGGGCGACTACGTAAGCCTGGGCGAAATCCCCTGGTACCTTATAGCGATCACGCAGCTCTTCGAAGAAACTCAGGTCGAGATAGACCTTTTGATCCGCCGGGCAATAGAACGGCCCCATGTCGGCCTGACCGATGCCGCAGGCAGAGCGTGTTGCGCCACGAAAGAGGACGAGTTTCGGTTCCTGATAACGCTTGCCCAACTGACGGAACAACCCATTCCAGGTATCCTCGGTGTCTGCCAGAACCACCGAGACAAATTCCGCCAACTCTTGCTCGGCTTGACTTTGGCGCGCCGGGGGCCGTGGTTCACTGGAGGTCAGGCTAGGCTGCATTGTAACGCCGGTGAGTCCCCCAAGAATGTCCCCCAGATTGCCGCCGAAGAACCAGAACAAAACTCCAATGAGCAGGATCGTGCCGATCCCTATGCGCTTGCCCTTGAGCAGAAGCAGCAGCGGCAGGATTGGGATCCTGACGCCACCCCCTGAGCCGCGGCTCATGCTCGAACCACGTCTATCTTCGATATTGCTGCTTCGCCTGCCCGTCCGCCATCGCATGTGCAGCTCCTCAAAACGGCCGCGGTGGGAACTGGTGGTTAACGTACGAGGAAAAGCTGCGCGAAAGCAACTGGCCCTGGGAGATAAGCTTGTGGTCGATTTTGTCCCTCTCCCGAGCTTGCCCATCCTTGACGGCGAGAACGAGTAGCGCTTGCCTCATGCAGGCTCGCGACGAGACAAAGCGGAGCAGTAACCTGATCACAGGTTTTCCTCTTAATCAGTTGGTTCTCTCAATCGATCTGAAGACCTCGCGCAAGCCAGCCTCAGTGAGCAACTTTACACAGCCACTACGACTCTGGTCCTTCATTGACCCTATCTTCTCTTAGAAGTGCCTGCTCGTTCCAGTTCATTCATTGGACCCAATTGTCCGCTTTACGGCTTACCACCTATCGGTTTTGAGGTAATCTATCACGCTCAAGCCATTTAGGGAGTAAGGCGTCATGGGATCGGTCAAGAGACTGGCTCAGGAAGTCGAGCGTGGACTTCGAGAAACCTCGCCAAGATTGCGCAAGACGGTGGTCAACAAGCTCGCGCTGGCGGTCGGGGCCATGCTGGAAGCGCAGACACCCAATACGGTCGAGCTCGTGAATCTGCTGCCATTGGAAACG
>JBAPTW010000161.1:0-3247 GCA_049282355.1 Gammaproteobacteria bacterium
CGAAGGCTTCCATGATGGCCACCAGCTGGCCTTCACCGGCCCGCAAAACGGTCAACAGCACTTCGCTCGGAGCGCTTTTGAACAGCCCAACGTAGCGTTGCGTAAGCACCCACTCCATCATTGGCCAAGCCATCTCGGGAAAGCCGGGTAAGAAGTGGTGGTCACCGAGACTGAATCCAGGAATTTGATTGATTGGATTGGGCACCAACGTGCACTGTGCCGGCAGATCCGCCATGCGAATGCGGTGTGGATAGGCCGCCTCGCCGAAGCGTTCTTCGATAAGGGCACGTGCCTCGGGATGGCGCACCAGCCGCACGCCCGCCGCCCGGGCAACGCTCTGCCGAGTGACATCGTCAGGAGTGCTGCCGATACCACCAAAGCTGAACACAACCTGCCGATCCTTAAGGCTGTGCCGCAGCTCCGCAGTAATCAGCTCCAGGTCGTCTGTCAGCAGCTTGCACCACGATAACTCTAACCCGCGCTCCCCCAGGATCTCAATGGCGCGAGCAAGGTGCGCATCCTGACGCTTACCGGTAAGCAACTCGGAACCGATAATCATAAGCCCGAACCGCATCGCCTGACCCACTTACCTAAGACGCTGCCAAGGCGCGCTGCCAAGCGGTGATCCGCGCCAGCCCGCGTTCGTAAAGGGAAAGTAAAGTGGGCACTATCAGCAGCACGAGCACAGTGGCAAAGGCTAACCCAAAGGAAATCGACACGGCCATCGGAATTAAGAACTGCGCCTGCAAGGAGGTCTCGAACAGGAGCGGGGTGAGTCCAGCGATAGTGGTCAGCGAGGTGAGCAGCACCGCGCGCAGACGTTGACAAGCCGCCTCGACGATGGCTTCTTGCGTCACCATTCCTTGTGCCCGCAGCTGACGGAAGAAGATAACCACAATGATCGAGTCGTTGACGACGATTCCAGAAAGCCCAAACAGACCAAAGAGCGACAAAATCGTCAAGTCAATACCCATCAGCCAATGCCCCACAACGGCACCCACCAGCCCAAACGGAATCACGGACATCACCACTAACGGCCATCCATAGGAGGCAAAAACCCACGCCAGCACGAGATAGATCATGGCGCTGGCGTAGATCATTCCGCGGCGCATGTCGCCGAGGGTCTCGGCTTGGTCGGCGGCACGCCCTTCAAAAGAATAATCCACCTCATAGCGGTTGCGAAGCTCCGGCAGGAGCTTCGCCTCAAGGCTCGCGAGCACCTCGTCGCTGGTGGTGACCGCCGGGTCGACATCAGCCAACACCTCGATGGCCAGTTTTCCGTCAGCGTGGCGTAGCGTTTCAAAGCCACGACGCGTGGTAAACTCGACCGCGTTGGCAAGCGGCATGGTATCACCGTTAGGCAACACCATACCCAAGCCCTCGAGGCTTGCCAAACTGTGGCGCTCGTGATCAGGAAGTACGACACGCACCTCCACCTCGTCCTCGCCGTCCTGAAAAATCTGCGCTATATGACCATCATAAGCCGCGCGCAGTTGCCGGCCGACACTGTCGACGGCAAGGCCGGTCACTTTCCCTTCGGGTGTTAAACGGTAAATGAGCTGCTCAGGACCGAATGGCATGTCGTCTTCGGCACTGGTTATGCCGGGAAGGCTACTAAGCGTATCCACAAGCTCGAGGGCCGCGGATTTTAGTTGCTTCGGCTCCCGCCCGGTCAACTGGATCTCGACATCGCGTCCCGGTGGACCTGGCCGGCGCTCGAGAACGGCGAAAGACTCGATGCCGGGGGGAAGCACAACCCGTTCTTGCCAGGCCCGAATGAACTCGCTATTACGCACTTCGCGGGCATCAGGCTTGGTCAGCTCCACCGCCATGGAACCAAACTGATCGCCCTGCTGCCCTGGTCCTTGTTCAGACACGATGTGCCCAAGGCGCGTGACCGCGATCGCCACGAGACCACCGCCGAGCGCCTCGTCCGTAGCCTCAAGCGTTTCCTCCAGATGCTCCATGAAGGCGCGCACACGGGCAGGCGGGGTTCCCGATACAAACCCAACGGTGGCACGCACAATGGTGCTTTCGATGGCCGGGAAAAAGTTAAATGTCACCCGGCCACCGACGAGCAGCCCCACGGCCAGCACCAGCAGCGCCGCTGCCGAGCTGAGTGTCAGCCACGGATTCGCCACTGCCGATCGCACCAACGGACGAAAAACCCGGTCGCGGAAACGGGCAAAAGCCTCGTCCAGACGCTGGCGCCTGGGATGGACGGAGCCCCCGTACAGCGCCCCAAAGGAGTGGCGTAAATGTCCGGGCAATACCAAGAAAGACTCGACCAACGAGGCCAGGATGACACAGATGACGACCAGCGGGATATCGAAGAGGATATTACCCATGATGCCGCTCACCAGCATCAAGGGTAGAAAAGCAGCAATGGTCGTCAGTGACGAGGCCATGACCGGCGCCAGCATGCGCCGTGCCCCACCTTCGGCCGATTGCAGGGGCTCCTCACCCGTTTGGTAGTGTGCGAGCGCATCCTCACCCACCACGATGGCATCATCGACGATAATGCCGAGCGTCATGATGAGCGCGAACAGGCTGATCATGTTGATGCTGCCGCCGAAGAGATAGAGCGCAAACAGCGCCGCCGCAAAGGAAACGGGGATCCCGACCGCCACCCACCCAGCCACACGCCCATTGAGGAACAGAAACAGGATGGCGACCACCAGCACCAGTCCCCCTAGCCCGTTCTTGAGTAACAACAAAATGCGTTCGCGGATAAGCTGCCAAGACTCATCGAAGACGTGCAGCTCCACTTCCGCCGGGACCCGCTGACGGGCGCCCTCAACCCATTCATCGAGTATCCGTGCCGCCGCCAAACTATCGCCCTGTTCCGATCGCTGAAGCGCGAGCTCTACCGCCGGTCGAGCGCGGAAATAGATATACGTTTGCCGAGACCTAGGCCGCCGTTCGATGGTGGCCACATCACCTAACGTTAACAAGCGCCCGGACTCATCGGTTTGCAGGGGCAGGCGCTCGAATTCCACCTCACGCCGACGTTGCTCGAGCGCTCTCAGTTGACGTGCCACATCATCGCGCCCAATAGTACCGGCCGGCAAATCACGACTAAAACGGGCGACGCGATCGGCGATGGCATCCAGCGACAAATCGAGCTCTCGCAGGCGCGCAATCGGCACCTGAATGGCCATCTCTTCCTCGGGAAGACCGCTCACCGAGATCTTGGCGATCCCGCGGGCAAGCAGCTCTCGCTCCATCTGATGGGCCAAAGGACGCA
>JBAPTW010000162.1:0-9726 GCA_049282355.1 Gammaproteobacteria bacterium
GAGAATCCGTTCCAAACGTAGGTCCCGGTACCAACCACGATTCATCCAGTGGCGTGAGCGGCTGACATCGCATCGTAGCGGTGTGGCTCGAGGAAAGTGTGTGAAGGGGGCAATCGATTTCCCGCAAGCCTCGTCCAGCTCTGGCGTAACGGTTCCACCCCGCTACGTCTCCAACCGCGGGCAGATCGGCAAGAGGTAGGCCTATCGTTGTGACGGTCGTTAGTCAAAAAGCGACCCCTCCTCAACTCCTCCTGCTTACGAGACTCGCGCCAATAGACTCTCGTAGGGGATGCGCAATCCGTCGTGCAGTCGCTTTACCATACGCAGGCTCAGGGGACGCTTGCGGTTCAGTACCTCAGACACCCGACCGCTGGGGCCTATATAAGCCTCAAGGTCGCGCGGGGTCAGCCCCTGTTGTTCCATCCTGAACTTGATCGCATCAACAGGGTCAGCCGGACCGATTGGGTAATGCTTGTTCTCATAGACTTCGATTAGGGTAACCAGAACTTCCATCTCGTCGGCTTCCGGGGTTCCTTCCTCTGCCTGAAAAATTGCCTCAAGACGACGAAGCGCGACTCGCAAATCGTCGTCGCTGCGGATAGGTTTAATCTTCATTCACCGTTACCACGTCGATTTTGTCGTATTGCGCATGGGTGTCCCTACGAATTTCCCCCAGACGATGCCTGCTCGGTACGGCACCTCCACGACCAAGCAGTACTTGTTGCCGCCGATATTGAACACGACGCGATTGTTGCCGCAGATGCTGGCATTGCGGTACGGGGCCTTGATTGCCTGCGGTGACGTCCATGCGGCTTTTGTGGCTTTTTCATGCCAGCTTTCCAATCGGAGCTCCAGGGGCTTCAACTGAATGTATGTCGATAATTTAAGGGGTTTGACCCCTTTTCTGTTGCTTTTTGATGGTTCTACCCTAAACGGGCTTCACAGGCTTGTATGGTATCATCGATTCGAGAGATGCTTTGTCCAGGCGGGTATTATGAGAACAAAAGTGACAGACAACGGCGTGCTTATTCCCAGGATGTGGCTAGAAGGCATTGATGAGGTTGAGATCCATAACGAACAAAGCGTGATCATTGTCGTGCCTGTGAAGGGGGATGACCCCATACTTGACCTGGGAAGGCAGCCGATCATCCTCGAGGTAGACGACGCCGCTTTCAACCACGATCGGTATCTCTACGACCGATGAATACGGCGTTTGTGGATACAGGCTATCTGCTTGCGCTGGAAATTGCCAATGATCAGCATCATCAGGCGGCTAAACAGCACTGGCAAAGTGTGGTGCCGGCGTTGCCGCGCCTTGTCACCACCTCCTATGTTTTCGATGAAGTCGTGACATTTTTCAATAGCCGTGGGCACCATGGGAAAGCCATGCGAGTGGGTAATAGCCTCTTGCAAAGCCCTTCTGTTCAACTCATTCATGTTGATGCGTCGCTATTTTATGAAGGGTGGACTTACTTTCAGCGCCATCCTGATAAAGATTATTTACTCACGGATTGCCTTTCTTTCATTGTCAAGCAGAAGCTGGGCATCCACATTGCTTTTGCTTTTCATCAGCACTTTGCCCAGGCGGCTTCACGAAAGAGCCATCGGATTCGTAGGGCTGGTGCCCCTGCTGTCGGCGCAGTCCATTACACATACACATATCTCCGGCGCCGACTCGCATGCTGTAAATTTTTAAGGAGTCTGCCCTCTTTTATGAGTCTCTAAATTCAAATTAACCGCGGATTACCGGGTTTAGCCAAACGTTTCTGAACAGAGCTTCTCATCATCGCTAGCCGTTCGGGAGAGTCGAGCAACGACAGAATGGCATTAATCCACTGCTCGGGTAATTCTGGCAATAAGAGACCATCTTTCCCATTTTGTATGAAATCCACATAAGGGGAGCGGGCGGAATAAATACCTACTGCGCCCATTTGTGCGTAGTCAAAATACTTGGTCGGTCCACGGGCGGCATTGAAAGCAGAGGGTAACAGAGGGGCCAGCCCGATCGACGCCGAGCAAGAACCAGTGTGGCAAGCATAGGTTGCCCATGAAGCAGGGTGAATCAACGAAGTGCGTGGCAGAGATCGATAGAGTTTTCTCAGGCTTGAATCGGCGAAAACCTCGATCAAGGTGTCGCTATGCTGCTGTTGAATTTCTTGCAAGATAGGTAGTAACCAACGATGCTCTTGATAATGCGAAGCTGTCCCGTGATAAACAATGCGATGTATGGCCGTTTGCTGCTGTGGAAAAACCGGCTCTTGGACGATGGGTTTAAATACTGAATACTTCCGCGCTAGGTAGGGCGTTGACACCCAAACTTCGGCGGCATGAAGACCCACCCAAGACCGCCATTTCAAACCAAGACGATACAATTTGAGTCGATAACGCCATGGCAATCCCGCCCACGCCCTCGGGTCGAAAAGGTCATCATCAAGAAAATAAACAATAGGCACCCCTCTCGCCTGCAAGACCCTTAATTGTCGTGCCCAACCGGTGTTCAGATACCGGCACACAACCGCAAGACTAATATTTTCTTCTGCAATTTCAGTGGGTGGATTCGCAAGATATTTCACGCCGACCTGATAACCTTGGTGGCTGAGCTTTGGCACCAGGTAGTAATCCACGCTCGCGGACCGCGTCTCGCACAGCAGAAGCGCTTTCATCGGCACGGTTTACTCCCAGGGTCGGTTAACCAATGGCGCATGGCTGAGCGAGAAATCTGGCCGCGCGTAGCTCAAGTTCGGATTATAGAAAGGGTCATGATGCATGACATGTCCCCAACGCCGGATCATGTACGCTACCTCTTGTTGCGCCCGAGCCTTCTTTTCCGGTGATTCGTCGCGTCCGCGAGAAACTGATTCGTGATGGTAAAGCGCTGCATAGGGGGTCCAAACCACGCGCCAATTCGCCTCCCGCAGGCGCAAACAATAATCCACGTCATTGAAAGCGATCGGCAAATCCTTCTCGTTCAAACCACCGAGGGACAAATAGAGCGCCCGCCGCGTCATCAGGCACGCTCCTGTCACTGCGGACAGATCTTGAGCGAGCACCGCCCGACTCAAGTACCCGGGGGCATCCCGGGGCAACAAATGATGCAAATGGTTGGCACAGCCCCCCGGCCCGACCGTATCCCCGCCATGCTGGACGCGGCCATCTGCGAAGTACAGCTTCGCGCCCACCGCGCCCACCTCGGGTTGCAGCAGCCGGCTGAGCATTTCCTCTAGCCAGTCCGGCGAAATGACTTCCGTATCATTGTTGAGCAAACACACGAATTCGCCCCGAGCCTCCCGCACAGCGAAATTGTTTATGGCCGAAAAATTGAAGGGGTGCGCATAATGAAGCACCCGGACGGGCTTGCGCCGCGCGATCTCCTCCAGATAGGTCAATGTGTCCGGGTCGCTACTCTGATTGTCCACGACTACCAGCTCGAATTCGCGGTAGGTCGTGTTGCCCAGAAGGCTCTCCACGCATGGTTGCAGATGTTCCAGGCGATCGCGCGTGGGCACAATGATGCTTGCCAGGGGACAAGACTGCGGCAATGCATAGTGCACTCGATAATGTCCCTTCCGATCGGCACGGGCCTCTCCTCTGACGCCCACACGCCGAAGATGCCTCGCAACCGCCTCGGGACTGTCCGTATCGAACCGCTGATCCAGGCCCAATGGCACATGCACCAAGGGCGCGCAGACATGGCGGATCTGATCGTCCCGCAACTGCTCCGAAAGCCGCAGCCACAGGTCATGCAGACCTGGCCACATGGTCGCGTCCGCGGCGGTGAACCAGTCGCCCGTCGATGACCACACATCGGCCCGTACCGCCGCAGCACAACCGATGTAGTTTGTCGAGCGCAACAACTCTAACGACCAATCGGGCTTGAAAGCGGGATTGATACGTTCGCCCGTCTCCGAGAGAAAGTCGTGATCGCAATAGATCAGCCCTGCTTCAGGCTGCTCGGAGATGACACGCGCAAACCAATAAAGGGCGTGAGGCGACAGCGTCACCCCTTCGGGCAAGATGAATTGCCAGAGGAAAGGTGCCGTTTTGCAGGTATCTGGTAGAGCAGTCACACCCTCGCCCATAATCAAGCGTGACACCCGTGACGGCTTAAACAACTGCGCCTCGATAGACGCCAAGGTGCGCTGAAAAATTTGCTCGTCGGACTTGAGGCCGGACAGAATCAACACCTCCAGTCCGACGCGGCCGTGCAAACGCGCCGCATCTCGGGTAATCCGCCGACAATCCCGCGCGGACAACTGGTCGTGGCGTGCCAACCACTCGGCATAACCTGGGCCCGGCGCATAGGCACGCAGACATCCCGACAGGCGATAAGCCCGCGGCAAGTCCAGGAGCAGCATAGGCAAGCTTAGTCCCAATCTACGCAGCCTTTGGCGCGGATGGGTATCGAATGTCGTCACCGCCCGATGTTCCATACGCCAGGCGCGTTCAAGAAATCCTAGCGGCCTGATGCTCAAACCGGCGAGACTGAAATCCCCCAACGAATGCATCGGCTGCAGCAGCAGCCTGCGGGTTCCGGGAGGGAGCTTGATCAGCTCGATCAAGATGCCCTTGGCCGACACCGGCAGATCGAAGGCGGGCATCTCTCCTTCCGACACGCCGGTATCGGCATAAAGCCTAGCAGCTCGGTCCCAGCCTGAGGCCCGCAGCGTTGCCTGAAACAGTATCCAACCCGAGGGGTAACCACCGCTCTGCGCTAGCAGCGCCAGCCGGGCCGGCAGCGCTACGACCTGCCAGCGACCAGGCTCGGTGAGGCGCACAATGCCGTTTTGCGGCAAAAGGCCGAGCTCGATGGGACTCCGCAATATATTCAACCCGTGGTGTTTGCCAAACGCATCCGCAGCTTTCGCTTCACGCGTGCCACAAAGAGATTGACCGAGGACGGGTATCGAACCCTGATGCGGGCGGCCGGAATATGCTCCCCGGGCAACGCAAATCCGAGCTCGAAATTCGCCATCGCCTGCTCGCGGGATAGTCTATGAGAGAATCCGTGGAAGCCAGTGGAACCAGGCGTCACTACGGCATGGTGCTCAAACGCCTTGAGCACATCAGCGCGCCGCCGATTGAAGTCGAAATACTCGACCGCGCAGCCGGACCGCAAATAACATCGGTACGCCGGCTGCTTCCCCGCGTGCGGAAGCATCCAACCGGCAAGCTGAAGGTGGTGGCCGCCAGTCTCCAACAATTGCCCATCGGCAGGGTAGTCCAGGTGCCATTTGTAGATATGGGACTTTAGCCGCGCGGAAGATAGCCGTCGCACATCGAAGGAAGGCAACGCAATTTCGCTTGCCCGCTTGGCCAGTAAATCGAAATAGCGTTCGGCCCGGCTCCCGGCCGTATCCCCAGCGGACGTACTCCGGTCCATGTCCCAATTCAGCTGCACAGGCACGTAGCCTCGCGCCGTGAAACTCTCGGCAACCGCTTTGCGATAGCGCGCGGGTACATAGGAATCCAGGGCGAAATCGTGCCCCCTGCTTTGATCGCACCAAAGATCTACCAGCTCCGTCACCAAACCCGCTGTCAGAGTCTTGTGCGCCGCCTGATCGTGCCCTCCCACCGACAATCCGGTCACCACTGTTTCTTTCAATGCTGGCAGCACCTCCAGACGCTCATCCTTGATCCGCTGATAGAGCACATCACCGCTCACTACAGGAACTTGCGAGCGCGCAAAGAGAGTTCGGGAGATCGTCGACTTGCCCGCGCCGGGGTTTTCCATCATCAGATAAACAAACGGCCTCATGGGACAGACATGCACCACGAATCGGGCCACCGGATCCCCGCTCTGCGCGACGCTGCGCGACACGATTTTCCAAGCATAGGGTTCCAGTATTTCCGCCAATTTGGCGCGAGTGGGGAACAGTCGCTCATCGATGCTGCGTTTGACCTTGCACCACTCGCTTTTGCCCGAGGATGCAATGCCGATTTCTAGAACAAGCACTCCCCCTTCATGCAGCTTGTCCATCAAGCGATGCAGGAGTGCCTCTTGATCCTCCGCGTAATGGAGCGCAGAAGCCAAAAGAATGACGTCGAATTTGCCCTCGGGCAAATGGTTCCAGGACTGCACGAGGAATCGGCACTCGGGAAAACGCGCACGGGCGCGACGAATGGCCTGCTCGGAACGGTCAATGCCGATCACCTCGATGGCGCCATCGAACCAGGCGTAGCCGCAAAAGTAGCCTTCGTTGCATCCCAGATCGAGAAAACGCTCACCCTTCAACGGCGGCAGGCAGAGGGCCTTCAGTTTTTCCAGGGACTCTGAGCTCCCTCTCAATCCTGGAAAGGACTGATACTGCATCGCAATCGCTCCAAGAAGACCGCTTGGCCAAAGTGTTCCAGGGCACGCGCCCGGCCGGCCTCACCCATCGCGCGGCGCAAGGCGGGGTCCCTGGACAACGCCAACACCTGCTTGGCCGCCGCGCTCACGTCCCCGTAAGGCACCAGGAAGCCCGTTTCTCCATCCACCACCAATTCCGGCAGTGCGCCCCAGGCATAACAGACCACCGGGCGTCGCGCCGCCATGGCCTCTAGTACCACTCGCCCGAAGGATTCCTGAAAGCGCGACAGATTGACCACCACATCCGCCTGGACCAGCGCCGCCGCCGGGTCGGGCGCCATGCCGAAAAACTGCAGATTCATCGGCACATCCCCGCGCGCCTGCCCCAGCTTCAGCGCGGCCACATGGCCATTATCCGGTCCGACTAACAGACAATCGATGCGCCTGTCACCCGTTCGGTTCAAATGCCGGGCCATTGCAACGAAATCCAGCAAGCCCTTCTTAGGGATGTTGCTGCTGATCATCGCCACCTGAAAACTGGCACTCTCCGGACGCTGCAGCATGTCGAACGGTGCGAAATCCAGCGTGTTCGGAACGATCACCGTGCGTTCTGTATCGTTCAACCAGTGTGCGACGGCACCGGAATTCGCCACCAACCTGTCTGCCAGCGACAACACATGGCCCCGCACTGCATCGGCGTCGGCTTCGAGGGCCGCGCAAAGGTCTGGATCGTGCTCCGGCAGCTCGTGCACGTGCACCACCGTGCGCACGCCGGACTGTCTGGCCGCCAGCAAGGGCTCCCACAGTACCGCGGTATTCGCGTACAGCAGATCCACTTCGAAGCGGCGTATCAACTGCCGGAAATTAGCCACCGCGCCAGCAGCGGTGTGCCTTCCCTGCCGCCACCAGCCGTAAGGGAGGGCAAAAACCCCATTAGCATGGCGTCGCAATTCATCCAGGTACGCCTGATTTTCTGCCTCGGGCAAGGTCACCACCACATTGGTCCCCAACTCGTACAGTCCCCGCAATACGTCCAGCAAACAGCGCTCTGCCCCGAAAACTTGCCGGGATGCTGCATGGGCCACCAGCAGAATGTTCCGACGGCCGGACCGCCAAGGGCGCCGACCCTGCCATTCCTGAACTTCGACCCGTAAGGCCGGTGGTATGGGAAAGGGCCTGCGTTTTGGCTGCGCGGGCAAATACAGATCCACCGCGGCCTTGCCTTGGCGATGCCAGGCATAGGCGGCATCCAGGTACAACTTGCGCACCCCGCCCAGGGAAGTGCGTTGATGGGTCTCGCCCGTCTCGGTCAGGGAGTTCGTGCCCAGCCGCCCGAAAGCCAACGGCACCCCCGGCATGATCTCCATGATTGCATCGGCACCATAGGCTCGGATAAGACGGTAGTAATACTCCGTGTCGGCCGAGACCTTGACCCGGTCCCAATAGCCCAAGGTCTCGCGCACGCTCCGCCGCAGCATCAGGGACGACACATTGCGGTGGATCCATCCCTCCTCGATGCGCCAGCTCCCAAACAGCAAATTTTTGGAACAGCGCACCCAATGAGACACCGACGCCGCCAGTCGTGGGTTTTGCAGCAGGCATTTTACCTGCAGCGCGATTTTCTGCGGGTGCGACCAATCGTCGGCGTCATGCACCGTGATGAATTTCCCGTGCGCCTCCGCTAGCCCTGTGTTCCTGGCCACGTAAGGTCATTGACAGAACGGCGCGCGCAGCAGCCGAAAACGCCGATCCCGCGCGACGAACGATTCGGCCACCGCCGCCGTGCTATCGCTCGAGCAATCATCGATGATCAACACCTCCAACGCCGTCCAGGTCTGCCTTGCCAAACTCTCCAAGGCCGTGGGCAGGGTCTTTGCGGCATTGAACGCCGGCACGAGAACGCTCACTAAAGGCATAGGACCCGACGTGGTGATATGATCTATTGGCTGAGCCGCGCGCAAATTCCCCAGCTTGAGCTTGGCTTCGCTGGCCTTCAGGGCGAGCAAGGCGAGACTCGATGTTTCGAAAAGCGTATTGATGCAAGCCAAACGTTCCGCCGCACTAGCCCCGCGCCCGACCAGCCAGTTGACTCTCGCCAATGAAAAATCCCCCGTGCTTGGGTGGCGATCGATCAGTTCAGCAAGCCGTTTAGCCGCGATGTTCCATTCACCGGACTTGATCAGTGCATCCACTTCCACCAAAGGCAGGGCGCGTAAGAACGAAAAGCGGACATCAGCCTCGTATAGGCACCCCAACAGCGGCTCGACATGGCACCACTCCCCGCGCGACCCATGCCATCGGGCCAAAGCCCAGGCCGCATAAACGCGCTCCTGTTCGGGCAGGGTCTCGTTTGCTAGAATAGCGCTGAGGCCGTCCAGGGCCTTCTGCTCGCTGTTCCCCGCCCACAAAGCCTCATCGAGCGCCAGAGCGTTGTTGCCGACGCTCGGAAATCGCCCCTCATACTGGCCATAGCGCAAGAAATGCACCAGCGGATTCATGCCCGCCTGCGCTACGTCGGCGTGAGCTCGTAAATAACCTTTTGTGGAAAAAAGCGGCCCCGGATCAAAGCCCATACCTGCGCCATGCAGCAGATAATGCTCGGCACAAGAAAGACGACCCAATTTTCTGCCGTACTGCTGCCGGTACCAGGAATCATCAAAATAAGCAGAGGCTTGGAGTAACCGGAGATTCTGGGCCAGTCTGCGCCCCCGGCGAGTGAGCGGAAGGCGATTCAAGAAAGCCATCATGCAGAGTCCAAGGAAACCAGGCAGCGCACCCCAATGAGACGGTGGTGATCAACAACGCCTCTCTGAGAGATGTTCTATATACCATCGACATGCATCACGCAGGCCACCTTGGCGCTAAAGGGTCTGACCCCTTTAAAGAGTTAAAGAGAAAAAAAGTAAAGAAAGAAAGTAAAAAGTATATTGGGCTTTCCTCTTAAGCCCAGTTCTCAACTTTTAAGGTCTTGACTTTTGAAAAGTGCTTTTGGTTATTTGTCACGAGCACCGCTTTCAAACTTCTCGCGTGTGCCGCAATCATCATATCCATCGCGCCAATCGGTGTTCCGCCTGCCTCAAGGCCAGCGCGGATTGTTCCGTATTGCTCAGCCGCCTCAGGACCCCAGCTCAGGACATCCAGATGCCTGACAAAGTCATCCACGATGGGCCGATTGATGCGCTTGTTGCTGGATCGTTCGACACCATACAGCAGTTCGGCATAGGTCACGACAGAGACACAGATTTGCTCCATCGTTAGCTTCCGGAATCGCTTCAATACGCTTGCAGGACGTTCCTTAATGATATAGCTGCAGGTGTCGGTATCGAGCATATAACGCCTCATCCAAATAGCTCCCGTCTCTCGGGCTTCGGGTCGACACGCTCAGCCATAAAATCCGCAGTGGGTCTGTCTGAGGAAGCAAAGAAGTCCTCCCACGA
>JBAPTW010000163.1:0-7868 GCA_049282355.1 Gammaproteobacteria bacterium
ACGGGGAACCTGGATCTCGATACCGGCCGTCAAGTTCTCGGCCTCCTGGATCGCCTCACCCGTGACGAGGGTAGAACCCTGGTGATGGCGACCCACAGCCAGGAAGTGATCGGCATGGCGGATCGTGTCCTCACCCTATCCAGTGGGCGCTTGGTCGCCACCGAAGTCGCCACGTGATCGCTGTCCTTGCCCGCGCAAGCTATCGCAGCCTGCTGCGCCACCCCTGGCAGGTGCTGTTGGCGGCACTTGGCGTCGCCCTTGGCGTGGCGGTGGTGACCGCCGTGGATTTGACCAAAGCGAGCGCCCGACAGTCACTTGACGACGCGACCGCGAGCATCGTTGGCAGGACAACTCACCAGATCGTTGGCGGTCCGCGAGGCCTCGATGAGCAGCTCTATGCCAACTTACGCCGTTCAGGCTTGGTACGCGAGATTGCACCCGTCATTGAGGCGAGCACACGTTTGCTGGATCGCGATGGGCGGTCGCTGCGGCTGCTCGGTGTCGATCCGATCGCCGAGGTCCCCTTTCGCGGGTATTGGGCGCGGATACAGGGGGCATCGAGCGATGCTAGCCGGTTAATGACGCAACCCGGAACCGCCCTGGTCTCGCGTGCCACGCTGGATCGTTTGGGAATCTCATTGGGCGGCAAGCTGCGTATTGCCCATGCGGGTCAGGTGGCGGTGCTGGATGTCATCGGCGTGCTCGATCCCCACGGTCAACACCCGGCGCTGGCGGGCACTGAACTGGCCGTTGTCGACATCGCGACCGCACAGGAGGCTCTCGGAATGATTGGCCGCCTGACGCGGATCGATGCTATCTTGGAATCGCCACGCCAGGCAGCCCAGGTGCGCGACCTACTCGGGGTCGATGCCGAGCTGATTGCGTCCGAAGCACAGACCGAGGCGGTGGCTCAAATGACCGCGGCCTTCCATACCAACCTTACCGCCTTGAGCCTGCTCGCCTTACTGGTGGGCCTGTTTCTCATCTATAACAGCCAAACCTTTCTCGTGGTTCAGCGCCGCGGACAGTTTGGTATACTGCGAGCGCTGGGGTTGCGCCGTCGGCAACTAGCGCTGCTCATTGCAATGGAAGCCGTCGCTCTCGGTGTCATCGGCACCCTCGCCGGTCTGGCGATGGGGGTTGTGCTGGCACAGGGGCTTGTGGGTCTCGTCGGTCAGACTATTAATGACCTCTACTACACCTTATCCATTGGCGTTGTTGCTGTCGATTCTTCGAGCCTCAGCAAAGGTGTTCTGCTTGGCGTCGGAGGTAGCGCCTTGGCGGCTGCGTTTCCTGCGCGCGAAGCGATGCAGGTAGTGCCCCGGGCCGCGATGAGCCGTGTGGACCTCGAAAAGCGCGTCTCGGGGAGCGTCCAGTTGGCGTTTAAGTGGGGGCTTGTTTTATTGGCGCTTGGTGCCGGCTTGCTGCTGCTTCCTAGCAAGGCCATCGAAGTCGGATTAGCCAGCCTGTTTCTCATCGTCATGGGGTTTGCGCTCATGAGCCCGGCACTGACCGTGGCACTGGTGGGCGCATTACTACGCACCGAGATCGTGCGCAAAAGCATTGCCCTGCGGCTTGCCTTTCGCAGTGTCACCGCGTCTCTAAGTCGCACCGGCGTGGCGGTGGCGGCGCTGATGCTAGCAATCTCTCACGTCATCGGCGTTGGGCTCATGGTGGGCAGCTTTCGCAGCTCGGTGATTGACTGGCTGACCACCGCGTTACAAGCAGATTACTACATGTCGGTCCCGGGCGGCGGGAGCTCAGAGGCCGGCACCGGGCTTTCCAAGGCGATGCTCCCGGCCATCGCCGCCATCGAGGGGGTGGATGATTTGAGTTATGTCCGCTATACGAGAGTGGTTTCGGCAAGCGGCACTGACGCCGTGACGGTATACCAGCTCAATGAGCGCGCCCGCAGCGGATTTCGTTTTCGCGAAAATCCGCAGCCGGCGACACTGTGGCAGCGTTTCGAGCAAGAAAGGGTGGTCCTCGTTTCTGAGTCTTACGCATTTCACCACGCTATCGAGCCTGGCGATTCCGTCAGCCTACGCACCGACAGTGGTTACCAGGATTTTCTGGTGGTGGCCATCTATCAGAACTATGCTTCCGATCGCGGCACGATTGCGATGAGCCGTACCACCTACGATCGCTACTGGAACGACTCCGCCATCAGTGGAATTGGGGTGTACACAGGGCCGCAGTTTGACCCTGATGAGCTCAGGCAACTCTTGCCGAAAATCGTCGGTTCCGATGTGCGGGCCGAGGTCGTCTCCAACCAACGCATTCTCGAAGAGTCGCTGCGCGTCTTTGATAGGACGTTCACCATCACCAAGGTGTTGCAGTGGCTCGCCGGCTTCATCGCCTTCATTGGCGTCTTTAGCGCCCTCATGGCAGTTCAGCTGGAACGGGCACGGGAGCTCGGTATTTTAAAGGCCATTGGTGTGACGCCTCGACAGATCCACGCCGTTGTCGTGGGTGAGACCACGGTGATCGGAGGAGTGTCAGGGCTACTCGCGGTTCCCGTTGGAATTCTGATGGGAGTGTTGCTCATTGATGTTATCAATCGCCGCTCCTTCGGTTGGACTATGGCGCTTGAGCTCGACCCCGCGGTCATGTTCATCGGTTTTCTAACGGCGGTGGCGGCGGCGCTCATTGCCGGTATTTATCCTGCAGCGCGCATGGCGCGTGCACAGCCGGCGCAGGTGCTAAGACAGGAATGAGCTCCTTAAGAGCTGTTTTTAACCCGTCACGAGCGCCCGAGTGGCGCACGTTGGCGACAAAATCGTCAGGATCGATTTTGAACAGCTGCAAGCTGGCCCCGCCGGGGCGAGCCCCAGGGATGGGGCGAGTAACAACCGCAGTGTAACTGGAGTATATGAGGATCGACTGTCGAGGCTATACTGCGAGGAGATAATCAACATAAGGAAATACTCATGTCCGCACTTGAGGATCTCTTTGACGAAGACGAACGTGCGCAAATAACGACAATGGCTGCCGATGCTCATTTATCTTCAGAGGAATTCGTGCGCAATATCGTTCTGGAGGTTTTGGATGCGCATCGTGCCGACGAGATGATAGAGACGGTGGAACGAGGAGAAGAGCCCACTATGGGGCTTGATGAGCTGCAGGACTGTATCGACAAGCCGTATTAAGAATGATGGCGCTTGCCTCGGTACTCTCAAGTAAACTCACTCTTTTTCGACTGGTGAGCATCGGCCAGAGTGAGCCATAGCCCATTAGCAGTGAGTCGAGAATGACCCCGGCAATGTGGACGCCGATCAAGACCAGTAGAAATTTAGCAAGGCCTTCATGAAGCTCTGCTAGCACATGAGTCGCGTTCTTTTCGCGATCACCAAGACTTTATACCATGCGCAATCGCTCATGCGGGAGCATACGGTAATTTGACGTAGCTCAAGGCGGCCCTGGTGGGCTGCAGTTAACATCCAATTAACATCCGCCGACCGAGGGAGAAAACAACGTGTTAAAACATCCCCGCACCCTCCCGCTCACCGCCGTGCTGGCGCTGAGCATTCCTGTCACAGCATTGGCCACCAATGGCTATTTTTCCCATGGCTACGGCACCAAGGCAAAAGGAATGGCCGGTGCCAGTGGCGCTGCGTTGCCCCAGGAGACCATGACCGCCTTTACCAATCCCGCGGGCATCGTCAAGCTCGGTGGACGCGCTGACCTTGGATTGGCGTTTTTCATGCCGGATCGCGGTTATACGGCAAACAATGATTTTGTTCCGGATCCCAATGATCCGCTAGGTGCCGCTCCAATCACTCCAGGTACCGTTGAGAGCGACAATTCGGTTTTTCTCATTCCGCACTTGGGTCTCAGCTGGATGCTCGATGACAAGAGCGCGCTTGCCGTAACACTTGCCGGGCAGGGGGGAATGAATACCGAATACCCGACCGCGACCTTTGAAAACTTTGCATTTGAGCCGAATACGGCATTGGTTTTCGGTCCGGGAGGACAGCCCGTTGTAGGTCCAGGCGGGCTGGAGTTTGAGCCGGTAGCTTCCAATGATCCCCGCAATCTCAACCCGAACGGCCGATTCAACGCCAGCAAGCCAACCGGCGTCGACTTGATCCAAATGGCCATCGCCCTGACCTATTCACGGCAGCTGACAGAGAGACATGCTGTTGGCATTACTCCCATTTTCGCCATCCAACGCTTTAAGGCGGAGGGTCTGCAGCCCTTTACCCAAATCGGCCCGGACGGACAGCCGTTATTTTCCGTCTCGCCGCAGAACGTCACCAACAACGGTTTCGATTACTCTTACGGAGGTGGCGTGCGTGTGGGCTGGCTCGGTACGGTCGCCGATGGACTTGATCTCGGGGTGTCGTATCAGACCAAGCTTTACATGACCGATTTCGACAATTACAAGGGCTTGTTTGCGGATGGCGGCGGGTTCGATATTCCAGCAGTGCTTAACGTCGGCGCTGCCTATAAGCTGACCCCGAAAATCACCCTGGCCTTCGAGTATGACCGCATCTTCTACAGTGATGTCGAGTCATTGAATAACAGCAACAACGAAAAACCCACGCTGAAGCCGCTTGAGGACAATCGCCTGGGAGCAAATGACGGACTTGGGTTCGGTTGGGAAGATATCAATGTCTATAAGTTTGGGGCGCAGTATGACTACAGTGATGACTGGGCCTTTCGCTTAGGCTACAGCCACAGCGACGAGCCGTTCAAAGGGGCGCAGGCGTTATTTAACATCCTGGCCCCGGCGACGGTTACCGATCACTTGACGGCGGGTTTGACCTATCGCTTTGGCGGTGGGCACGAAATCAATCTTGCCTACATGCATGCGTTCGAGAACGAGATCGAAGGTCAAAACCAGCCCAATACCGGCAGCCAGACTGGCAATGTCTTCATGAGCCAAAACGAGGTGGAAATAAGCTGGGGTTACCGGTTCTAGGTGCCCTCTATTTCATAGCGAGGGCGGCGGGTCGCGCGACGTCGACGTGCGGCCCATGGCGGGGTATTGTAGTGAAGCATGCGGCGGAACCCGAGCAGGATTCCGTCCTACACAGACTTCGAAAGTGTAATATCAAGCAACGTCCCCTATAAAAATTACCCTATAAAAATTATATTGATCATTGCACCTTGTAGCCTTCTAACGCTTCGTAATCGGCAGCACGGGAGAGCACGTTACCTCTTCCGCGGGCAACCAGGATACGATCGGCAAGCTCGCGGAATGCACCGGCACCGCCAGCGGTGGCTAACACGATATCCGCTGCCGCGCGTATGTATTCCGGCGCATTGGCGACCGCGACTGCCATCCCGCAGGCTTCGAAGGCCGATAGATCCATGGTGTCATCACCCACGAATGCGGTCTCTTCGGGTGATACGCTTGCCTTCGCCATTAGCTCCTGACAGGCGGTACGCTTGTCCTTCACACCCAGCGCCTGCAGTTCGATTTTGAGATCTGCCAATCGCTTGCGAAGTGCCGCCGAGTCTCTGCCGGAAACGACGCCCACCTGAATGCCGCACATCTCCAGGAGGCGCATACCGAGACCATCGCGGGCATGAAAAACTTTGATGTGTTCCCCAGTCTCCGAGTAAACCAGCGTGGCGTCAGTCAATACGCCATCCACATCCGTGATCACCAGTCGTACATTTGCCAGCGTTGCCTTGACCGGCTGCGGCTGATCGCTCATTAAAGCGCGCACGCGTGCAAGGCATTCCGGGGTATCCACACCCGGCCCGGTAGGCGCAACCGGAAAGACTCTGATCCTGAAGCCCGCGTGCAGCAATCGCAGCTGTTCCAGCTTCTCCGCTCTTTCGAGCATGGGCTGTGGCAGACGGGCGTACTGTTCCAGCACGGCACGGCGGTAAGCGTAAACGCCCACATGCTTCAGATAGGTGGCTTTCCCATCGTGGTCGCGAGGATATGGAATCGGCGCGCGGCTGAAGTAGAGCGCATCGCCGTTGGTTGCCAGCACCACCTTTACCGCATTCGGATTGCTTGCTTCCGCAGCTGGGAGCGAATGGCAGAGGGTGCCGACCGCAACGGACTCATCAGCGAGCATGCCGGCAATAAGCACTTCAATGTCCTCGGGGCGCACCAGCGGCTCGTCGCCTTGGATGTTCACATAAATATCGCTCGGCACCGTGGTCATGACCTCCACCAGCCGATCGGTGCCAGAGGCATGATCGCGAGAGGTTAGCAGGGCTTCTCCACCAAAGGCGCGTACCGCCTGCAGGATGCGATCATCATCGGTTGCCACCACGACGTGCTGGGCGGTGCGCACTTTATGGGCGCGTTCCACGACGTGCTGAATCATCGGTTTGCCGAGGATGTCTATCAGCGGCTTACCCGGCAGACGAGAAGAACCAAAGCGGGCGGGGATGACGATTACCACCTGCATGCTCAACAGCCCTTCACCAACTGATGGATACCTTTTAGCTCCGCCAGCAGCTTGGGTAAGTCTTCGAACGCCACCATGTTCGGCCCGTCACAGGGCGCCCCATCCGGATTGGGGTGGGCTTCCATGAACACCCCGGACACCGCGCCCGTGGCCACCGCGGCACGGGCCAGATGGGGCACGAACTCGCGCTGACCACCGCTGCAGCTGCCTTGGGCACCGGGGAGCTGTATCGAGTGGGTAGCATCGAACACCACCGGGCAGCCGGTGGTCTCGGCCAGGATCGGCAAGGCGCGCATATCCACCACGAGGTTGCCATAGCCAAAACTGGTGCCGCGCTCACACACGGTAATGTATTCGTTGCCGGTGGCACGTGCCTTTTCGGCGACGTTTTGCATCTCCCAGGGCGCCAAAAATTGGCCCTTCTTGATGTTCACCGGTTTGCCGGCCGAGGCGACGGCAACGATGAAATCGGTTTGACGACACAAAAAGGCCGGTGTTTGCAGCATATCCACCACATCAGCCACCGGCTCAGCTTGCCAAGATTCATGCACATCCGTCAACACGGGAACGCCAATTCGCTCACGCACGTCGGCCAGAATCGACAACCCTTCGTTCATGCCGAGGCCGCGAAAGCTTTTAGAAGAGCTGCGGTTGGCCTTGTCGAAAGACGACTTATAAATAAAAGGCAGGCCAGCCGATGCAAAAATATTTTTAAGCTCCTCGGCCGTTTCCAGGGCGAAGCTACGGCTTTCGATCACGCAGGGGCCGGTAATAAAGAACAGGCTGGTGCGAGATTGCAGATACTCGATGACTTTGCTCATATTGAATCTGTCGAAAAAGGTGGCTGATAGTTGCATTGTTAACCCTAGCGCGGTTGCTTATGGTCGTGCAACGCCCTGGATTGAGCGATCTTCCTCATCTTTCCTGACCCCTGCCGGGAAATTCTGGCATGAGGAGTGCTGCATGAAATCACAGCACAACAGCTGCTGCCAAGCCGCGCAAGATTCCCACTGTTGTAGGTGGCGGTTCATTTTGTGCTGTCAGGCTGCCGGCGGCTAGTCGCGGCAATGAGCGGCAGAAAAACGACCATCAACATGACGGAAGATTTGCGTCCATCCGCGTCAATTGCCTATTCGGTGGGAAAGGCATTGTTTCTTCGTGAAGCGGTTTCGCGCTTGGCTGCCGGGCGCGCGGCATGGCTCTGGATGCTACTCGAGCCCGTCGTGCACGTTGCATTTATCATGGCGCTATTTACATTCGTGCGCGCCCGCGTTGTTCCAGGGGCGGAGTTTGCTATCTGGCTTCTTACGGGGCTGGTGACTTTCTTTACGGCACGAGACGCGGCTACCCGCAGCATGGAGGCTATCAAGGCCAATAAGGCGCTGTTCGCTTACCGTCAGGTGTTGCCCGTGGATACAGTGCTCACGCGCAGCGCCGTAGAAGGTTTCCTTGGGCTCATTGTCGCTTTGCTGCTCCTCTGTGCATCCGGTC
>JBAPTW010000164.1:0-1975 GCA_049282355.1 Gammaproteobacteria bacterium
CCATGGAGGAATCTGATCTCCTTTTGGCAGTCCCCATAAGCCACGCCTAGCAGCATAAGCTTCATCCTCTAGGGTGTATAAGGAGCGGTCCTTCACATACTTTGGGTAAGCCCACGCCGCGCCTTGCCGTCGTACTGGCTACCCTTTTCATCCACGACGTGAGCACCGGCTTGGATGGTGGGCGCCTACGCCGCCCACTGGTAGTCATGGTGGAGCCCACTGAGGATCGGAAGCCCGACGACGTTTCTACCGACCTCAGAAACCGACCGTAACGCTGGGCGGGCCGGTATCCTTTGAAACAACCCTTGATGCGGACGGGCACTATTGAAGTAGGTCTCAACATACTCCCGCAATACACGATGCAGCTGCCGTTCGCTGAGGATGACCACGTGATCCAAGCACTCCCGACGTACAGATCCGAGGAAACGCTCGCAGATTGGATTCAGATCGGGCGAGCTCGGCGGGATCTTCACGACTTCAATGGCCGTCCCCTCGGCCACGGCGTCGAAGCTTCTTCCGAACTTGTCATCGTTGTCTCGGATGAGGTACATCGGTCCATCACCGTAGGGCGTGGCCTCCCGGAGTTGCTGGGCCGCCCAGGCGTCGCTCGGGCCGCGGGTCACATTGAAGTGAACGACTTCCCGCGTGCCGTGGACCAGGAAAAAGAAGGCAAAGATGGGGCGAAAGAGCACGTCGTAGAGCTGCAGGAAGTCGCACGCCCAAATGTCACGGCTGTGGTTTCCAATGAAGGTGTTCCAGCTCTGGCCTCGTTGACCTGGCGGCCGCACATGCCTCATGTACTTCTGAATGGTTCGTTTACTGACGCGAATGCCCAGCTTCAGTAGCTCGCCTCGGATGCGCTCCGCGCCCCAGAGCACATTGTCCTTGGCCATTGCCTGGATGAGCGTGACGATCTCCGGCGCCAGTCGCTTCGGTTGACCACGGGTTCGGGACTTTCGTCGCCAGACGATCTTGAAGAGGTCTCGATGCCAGCGCAGCAGCGTCTCGGGGCTGACGACGTGTAAGGCGTCTCGCCATCGGCGGGTCAGTCGGGCCAGGATGAGTAAAAGCAAGCGGTCGTCGTGGTGGAGCCGAGGCCGCTCGATGCGGCGACGCAGGACGATGAGCTGCTGACGCAACAAGGCATTCTCCGCAATAAGCTCCGGCCGCGACCGGGTGAGGTCGCCGACGGCGTTGATCATCAACTTCGCCCCGGAACGTGCTGGCCGCAGCAGGCACCGGACCGCCCGCCCTAGGGCGATGATCAGACCAGCGATCGGGTTCGAGTCCACAGCGGCTCCGTGAGTTGCTGACGCCAAAGAGGAAAGTAGATATGGGAACCGGTTCGGCCAACTCGAGTCAAGGCCCACTGCCGTGGACTTGTCTGGGGGGATCCGGCCCCGCCAGCCGTGAGTTTCTCAGGCAGATGCGAAAGGTAGCCAGAACGGGGTTATAAGCGGAAACATACCAATCAAAATAATAATGAGAAAATTGTATGATAAGTCTTCAGGACCAAGCAAAACATGTTTCATTGAAAATTGCTCGGGCAAAAAAGCATCTTCAAGAATTAGAGCGAGAACTACAAATTTTCTTTGAAAGGAAACCATTTAAAGTGGGCGTCAAAATAAATGCACAGAGCAGGAAGCCTATATATTATGTGAAAAGAGCAGAGTATGTTCCAGATTGTATTTCTTTAATAGCTGCAGATGTCATTCAAAATCTTGTAACTACTCTAGACCATTTAGCTATCAGCTAGTGTGCC
This sequence comes from Gammaproteobacteria bacterium, assembly GCA_049282355.1. GTDB lineage: Bacteria > Pseudomonadota > Gammaproteobacteria > HK1 > HK1 > JAGTVB01. The sequence goes on from JBAPTW010000164.1 coordinate 1,763, forward strand.
ATGATACCAATGATGCTCCTCCAAAACCGAAGACTATTTACTTTCCGGTAGCAGAAAATTTCCAAAAATATGAAAAAGATAAACACAAAAAAATGTATGGTGCAAGTCACGTAACTATAAATTCTATTGACGCGATAAGACCGTATAAAGGTGGAAATGACCTTATTTGGTCACTGCATTCGCTCAACAATATTGACAAACACCGCTTACTAC
>JBAPTW010000165.1:0-4933 GCA_049282355.1 Gammaproteobacteria bacterium
CTCACCGCTCCATTATCCAACAACGGCTCAAGCTCCCCGGCGCCTGGTGGTCGCCCGATCATATTGAGACGATGTTAGCGCTCCGGCTGAACCGGGCTAACCGGGAGTGGGAAGCCTATTGGCAAAGCGTTGAAAAAAAAGCCGCGTAAACCGGTTATCTCCTCAATGCATCACTTTGAATCACACCCGCCATGGGGGGACGAAGGCAAATGTGGGTTTAACGAATGAGGCGCCATGCGCCACCGGTGACCACCTGGCTCAGTAAGCGGCGTGCTTGGATAGGCACTTCTTTGCTCGTCACCATACCCGTTGGCGTCTACACGAAATTCTACCAAGGCCCTGCTGCGGACTGGGTCAACAACTCCCTGGGAGGGGTGTTCTACGAGATTTTCTGGTGTTTGCTCGTCTTCCTCGTCGTACCGAATGCCCGCGCTTAGCTCATAGCACTCGCGGTGGTGTTAGCAACCTGCACGTTAGAAGTCATGCAGTTGTGGCATCCTGCTGCGCTGACCTATCTTCGAGGCTACTTTCTTGGAGCAGCGCTGCTTGGAACGACCTTTAGTTGGTCTAACTTTCCGTATTATTTTGTGGGTTCAGCAATTGGATGGCTCTGGATATTATCTTTGCAGAATAAGGTAGATCGGTTGATGACGCCTCCTAGCAAGGAATGATGACGAGCAGCTTCGCGGTCTATGAGCATGACAGGTCGTCAACAGTCGTCGGAGTAGTGACGGTGACGTGGGCAGAGAAGGGCGCTGTCAAGCACGGCATAAGCTGTCCTCGCAGTTGCTACCAAGGTGAGCACAGCTATACCAGCAGGGGAAAAGATCGCAGAATTGAGGAGCAAGCATGGGCTGTTGCTCTACGACGGTACCTTTTCGATGTGTAGTGTTCTTGCTGGGCTGGAGGGGCGTCGGTCAATCATTCGGCTTCGAACCTCCACGGCTAGCGATGCACCGCGCATCTTCATTATTCTTGCTGGTTGCTAAGGTACCAGGCAGGATGGCTCCGTAGTTCGAGAACTCAACCGGAGTGCTGATGATGATCACGAGCTCTAGCCAGGCGGAATGCTACAAAACACTTTGCTCAAATGGTAAGCATCAAGCCTACTCGGACACCACGTCAGACAAGGGCGGTGGGAACAACGGTTTTCGTCCACATGAGTTGTTAGAAGCCGCGTTGGCGTCGTGTATCAATATGTCGATTCGTATGCATGCAGACCGGCACGGCATACCGCTTGAGCGGGTGGTAACGACAGTCACTTTGGACAGAGGGTCGGCGGACAAAGCAGTATTTCGGTTTGCTGTCGAGCTCGATGGCAATCTAACGTCAGACCAGCGAGCGACGTTACTTGAGACGGCACGTGACTCGTCTGTCAGAAAGACATTATCACGCGGCTTCGCGTTTGAGTATTTTGAGACCTTGGTGTACCCCTATGAAATTTAAAAAGAGCAAAGCGACACGGAGAAAAATAAGTAGAAAGAAACGGCAGCATCAGAAGCCCGCTCGACAATCTGCAGCAGCCTCGAGTGAGAAGATATTGGCGTATGTTTCCACAGGAGAAATATTTCAACCTATCCGACTTCATTACAGAGTTCCTGACACAGACAGGCTGGTAAATGCATTTACGCGGCTTCGATGCATAGATTATGCCTCCAAACTTACACGATGGGTATGGCTTTACTTCGCTGAAGCTGCGGCATTGCAGTTCAAGAATCCACCTGATACAGAAGATCCGATAGTGATAGGAGAGCTTCTTCCTAAGGGTAGCAACGAAGCGGTTTTAAACGTACGCTCTGTAGAGCGAGCCATCAAGGCTATCCCGTTTTTTGACCGGTATATCGCGAGGGACGTCGCGGAGGTCACACATGCTACCATCATCAACAAATTATTTAGCGTTGAAGAGGTCGCATCGATTAAGAGGCTTGATCAGCTTTTTGAGCGTAGGGACATTACCGTAAGAAGACCCGAGGAAATAACAGAGAAATTGCTAGAAATAAAAGCAGGAACAGAGAATGAGGTGGAGAGATGGGCAGGACTCAATCAGTTTATCAGCGAACTGGCAAGCGAACCAGAACCTGAGATTGAAAAATTCCCGGTCTATTATTACCAAGACGGCATCGAGTCATTGAGCCTTGCATTACGACAACGGCAGTTTGTCGCATTGGAACATTGGAAAGGCAACGAGAATTATACGGCGATGGATGCTGTTCGAGAATTCATAATGAAGACTGAAGGGGGATAAGAGGGAGCTCTGCTCTTGCCACGAGACGGAGCGGGGAACTCAAGGAGGACTTCAACAATCATGTCAACAGCAACCGCAACAATAAAACACCACACAACTCAGTAGGTTATCTGCTTACACCGATCTTACACGTCGAGACCATTAACGAGTAAAACTCCCTACTTCTCTTCGCATTTACTCAGACGCCGAAGGAAAACCCGCATCTGGTTGGGATTCCGATAATCATCTTGTGGGTTGACTCTATTATCGAGCAGGTTTAGGAACCCGAGGAGCATGGTGCTAGCCGCGGATAGATGATCCTGGTCAACAAAGACTACACCTAACCATCGTCAGCCGTGCAGTCAAGTCGTCCGGTTTGTCGCCATACTGAGGACACTCTACGGACTTTCCTGTAGCTCAGAGGCTGGAATTCGGTGGCGTGATCAGAACCCCCCGACGGCCAGCTGTTCCCGATGTCACACGGTCCTACGGACCTCATTTAACAACTTGGGTATGGCCAGAGGGCTATGTTGGTTGGCTGTTGTGAAGCTCGCGTTGCGTAAAGTTGCGTAAAAAGGGTCCTGGCTAGAGATTTCTATCAGCCAATTAGAAAACGCGGGCAGGTGGGGTATATCCCGTTGTTTTACCGAGTCTTTTCTAGCCGTCGCAAAAATACCCGCAGAACTTATGAGACCTAAAACACGCCCAAAATCAGTGCGTTACCGACGACCCCTCACGGGGTTATAGCTATCTCTTAATAAACTTGTTTAAAAACAATCGCTTATGGTGATAGGCGAAAAATACAAATTTCTATCACCTGTAAGAGCTTAGGCTTGATCTGACATGCAGTGTCAGATGTCGAATGACCGAGTTGGACCCGATGCTGTCAATGATGACGCGTCGGCGAGGGGCGGCTATCTGGAGTCAACCGGACGCCGCACCCACTAACGTCCGGCATCAGCGGCGGCGCGATGCGCCGTCCGCTGCATGCCATCGTTAGGCCAAGACCGTTACTTGGGCTCGATCTGGATATCCACTTTCACTCCGTTGATGAGACTGTTGTAAACGGGAGAAAACGATGCCAGTGATTTCAGGCTCTCCAGATTCTGTTTATCGGTCTTTACTTTGAACTTCACGCGAATAGCGGTGTAGCCTTTCGGCACGTCGCTGGCCAGCCCGAGAAATCCTCGCAGGTCTATATCGCCTTCCAATTCGGACTCCAGTTCCTGTATCTCGATACCGCGGACAGCAGCGTGGGCTACCATGCTTGTTGTCACACAACTGGCCAGAGCGTTCAGTAAGTGCTCCACTGGATTTGCACCCTGATCCTGACCCGCAAGAATGGGAGGTTCGTCTGCGTGCAATTCAAACTTCTGTTTGTGGTCGATCTCCTGCTTAGCGCCGTAAAACCCTGTCACTGTCGTGCAGTTGTGATTTGCATCGATCCACTTGTTGGAAGCTCGGAATTTGCACCTGCCAAGTTCTGGATCGTCCTTGATTGCGTTCACTGTCCCGAGCAGCACATCAAGGTTGATACCGTTTACTCGCTTACTCTTATCGTCTGTGGTGATGGTTGGCATCTTTGTCTCCTTTCGGTGTTTTGGATGTGAGCGTTGGTGCTCGTGCTTGAAAATGGAAATCCTCGCTTCGCGATACGGGCCTAACGATAACCATAACTCGCAAGCGTTAAGCGAGTCGAGTTCATGGCGTTGTGTACGCCCGGCATGGGCATGAACTGATGGGGTGAGAGTCCCCTGTAGGAGTACCTGCAGTGTACTTTTGGACCAACATAACTATTAGTCGACGGCAAGGGCGGTCTCGCGAGGGGCTGTCTGAAGGAAGCCCGAGCGCAAAGGTGCAAGCCGACGAATAGAAACCGCATAGAAGGCTCAGTCTGCGGGCGAGTCGGCACAACACGACAAAGCTCGCTTGGCCCTGATCAGCAAAAGCGGGGTTCTACCAGACTGCGCCCTTTTCGTGTCACAGAATCAAACTTCACATGGTCGGGGCCAGAGACCCAACTGCGTCTGTTAGTACCGATGAAAGTGCTGTGCGAGCTCGACCTCGACTGACTGCTCCCTCGATACTTCCCAGTCCGCCCGTTTGATGAGTACGTACTCCCGTGCCAACACCTCACCCATCGCCGACAGGAGCACTTCATCTTTTTCGAGCGCGTCGATCGCCTCCTTGAGCGTGGTGGGCAGTCTCGCAATGCCTCTTCGTGTTCGCTCCTCTTCATCCATCGATCCCGGATCGACGAGCACAGGCTCTGGTGGTTTCATTTCCTTTGCCACACCATCGAGCCCGGCGGCGATGAGACCACCAAGGGCAAGGTACGGGTTGTGACTGGAGTCCGAGGGCTTGAGTTCCAAATTGACCGTTCGCATCTCTTCTCCCCAGAAGCCCGACGCGATCCGTACCGCTGCCTCGCGATTGTCTGGACCAAAACAGGTAAACGCTGAACTCCAGCAGTGAGCCTGCAAGCGCCTGTAGGAATTCACGCTTGGAGCAGTCAACGCCACCAAAGCTGGAAGATGGCCTAGCACACCCGTGGCGAACTGGTAACCTAGCTGACTGAGGTGCTTACCACCTATCAGTTGTTCATGACTTCATGAAAAGCAGGCAGAGGCAGATCATTTTGTAAGCAGCGCATCAGGTGACGCAGTCCGCGTTTGAACCAGGACACCATGCTGCGGTAAAGCTTTCTGA
>JBAPTW010000166.1:0-3533 GCA_049282355.1 Gammaproteobacteria bacterium
CTTCCTCAATGGTCTTAAGGCGCGGGTTGCCTTCGGCCTCAAGGGTAAAGGTAATGGCCGTGCTACCGCGCTCCAGTGCAAAGGGATCGACGCGCACCCGCACCGGAAACGAGACTACCTCGCCTGCATTTACCGGCACAGGTTGCTCGGCGCCGAACAATTCCATGCCTAAAATCCCGGCAACGGACAGGCGATAGCGATGGGGCTGCCCGTCCATGTTAATGACCTTCAGGGTGTACACGTTTTCCACCATGCCATGGCTCGTTTCCCGGTAGAGGGCATTGCGGTCGCGGATGATGTCGAGCTCGAGTGGCACACGCTGGGTGAGACCATACACCACGGCGCCGGTGACACCGATGAGCAGGAAAGCGTAAACCGCGATGCGCGGTCTGAAGACGCGGGTGGGCTTGCCGCTGACCGCATGTTGCGTCGTGTAGCGAATGAGCCCTCGGGGATAGCCCATCTTCTCCATGACGTTATCGCAAGCGTCGATACAGGCGGCGCAGGCGATGCATTGAAATTGCAGACCGTTACGGATGTCGATGCCGGTGGGACAGACTTGCACGCACAGGGTGCAGTCGATGCAGTCGCCAAGGCCGGCGGTACGGTGATCAAGCTGGCGTTTGCGTGCCCCACGAGGTTCGCCGCGCGTCCGATCATAGGAGATGATGAGGGTGTCTCGGTCGAACATCGCGCTCTGAAAACGGGCATAGGGGCACATGTAAACGCACACCTGTTCCCGCAGCCAGCCGGCATTGCCGTAGGTCGCCAGGCCGTAGAAGAGGATCCAGAAGGTCTCCCAAGGGCCGAGGTTGAAGGCCAGCAGCTTCTGTCCAAGCTCCAGGATGGGGGTAAAGTAACCGACGAAGGTAAATCCCGTGAACGCTGAAAACAAAATCCATAGGAGCTGCTTAGAGCCCTTGATAGCCAATTTATGGGCGGTCCAAGGCGCCTTGTCGAGCTTCATCTGCTTCGAGCGATCCCCCTCGATCTTGCGGTCGATCCACATGAAGACTTCAGTCCACACTGTCTGCGGACAGGCATAGCCGCACCAGAGACGCCCGCCGATGGCGGTGAAGAAAAACAGCGACAACGCGGCAATGATGAGCAGCAGCGTGAGGTAAATAAAATCCTGGGGAAAGATGGTCAGACCGAAAATGTGGAACTGGCGCGCCGGGAGATCGAACAACAGCAGCTGCTGGCCGTTCCAACGCAGCCAAGGTAACCCATAAAATAGACCCAGGAGGACAAGCACCGCTGATACCCGCATGGCAGCGAACAGTCCGTGCACCTCTCGCGGATAGACCTTTTCGCGCTTGGCATAGAGGCTTTGCTGAACCTCGTCGGGCTGACTGACGCCCTTGGTAGGTTTCGTCGCGACTTCCAGATTCATGGATAGGGTGCCTTTAGAGCTCCTGTTGCGGATTCACGAGCTTGCAGGGGCGCAGGAAATAGACCGTCAGCAAAGACGAGCTGGCCGTTAGTAGCCAGAACAGAAAGAAGCCCACGCTATAAGCGCCGATGCGGCTAAAAGGTGGCTCGCCCTGGCACGAAAATAACTCATAGGGGTCAAACAGAGAGAAAAATACCCCGGTCGCCGCCACGGACAGCAGGAATGACGGCCAGAGGATGGCTGAGATGCGTTGGACTCGGGGCAAGGACGAAGATTGCGGTTGACGTTCCACAGGCGACAATCTCACGACGATGATCCATGTCAGTATACCTGACTTGCAGGCCGGCTGCTGGGCTTGCGTCCAATACCGCTGTCCTACCAAGGATGTATTCGCGGCGTCCCTGGAGGCAAGGCGATCGACGGCCACCCCGGTCGAAACGATGATGATGGCGCTTTTTTGGGGTCGAAGCGGGATGCTCGGCAGACATTGATAACGGCCAACGATGAGCTTGCTTATGGATCTCAAACGAGGTGCGCCCGGTGTTGCGCTCGGAGTCGTCCTGATGGGGGCGACGGTGTGCACCGGTGCGGCGACGCCCACTGAGAAGGCTATCGCGCAAGCCCGACAAGAATTGCGCATCAGCGAGGCAATGGCGCAACGGATTCAGGCGAGGCTTTCCGAGGTGCGGCAGTTGCCTCATGTATCCCCAGCAGAGCTGGCCGACCTGGAGCGCTATTGGCAGCGCCTCGAGCAGGTTGTGCGTGAGCATCGGGTGGCGGTGGCGCGCCTGGAGGCTCAGGGGCCGATACATCCCCGATCGGAGGGCGGGGAGCAAGGCGTCAAGCCGAGCTCTCGGGCTGTGTTCGTCATCGTTCCAGAGAAGACGGAGGCCGATGAAATCGCAGCGCTCGATGCCGAGCTGAATAGCTCCCTCAGTCGCTTCGATGAGATGTTGCTAAAAGAGATGGATGGGCTTCGCCGCTCGGCGGGATCGAGCTCGGTGCGCGAGGCAGATGGCGCGCTGGCGGACACGCCTGCCACCGCCACTGAGAGCGCTGGGCAGTCGGCGGGAAAGCCCGGGGAAATGGCAGCGCAGCGGGGTGAAACCGATGAGTCGGGTGAGCAGCGACCGGTAAACGGGGAACAGGGATTGCCTCGGCAGCCGGGTGGTGAGTCAGAGCCCAAGGCTGGCACTGCCAGTGCGCGGCCTCCCATCCCCCCCGACATTCCCGATGGCAGCGATGACGATCTCGTGGCTCGCCAGATCCGGGAAGCGGCCATGAACGAGCCGGACCCCGCTCTTAGGGAGAAACTTTGGGAGGAATATCGAAAATACAAAAGGGGCGCAGGCTAGCGCTTTGGCTTTGACTGGCGCCGGCGATGGTGGCTTTCCTGCGGATGGGTGGAGGCAAGGACTGATGCGGATCGCGGTGGGGTTGCGTCGCTGGCAATCGGCTCGATTCATGGGGGTTGCCTGTGGCGCCCTCGTTGGTTGCCTTTTGTTGGCGGGATGTGGCGGTCTGCCCACGCAAAATGTGCAGCCGACACCGGCCATCTATGCTGAGGAACGTATTCCCGAGGACCTGCTGCTCGATGTCGATATCGAGCTATTCGACCCGGGCACGGAAAACAGCGAAGAGGAGCCGCTGGAGGATGGCACGTATCCCGATATTCGCAAGGCCGAGGCCCATTATATCCCCGTGCATCTCAAGCATACGTTGCAGCTTACCGGACAGTGGGGCGCCGTGCGGGTCACGCCGACAAAATCTAAGAGCGCGGAGATTAGCCTGAGCGGCACTATCATTCGCTCTAATGGCGAAGAGCTTGTGGTCGAGATCGAAGCCCGCGATGCCACCGGCGCGTCCTGGTTTCGCAAGCGCTATCGGGCAGCAATTGAACAGGACGCCTACGTGGGTGTGCAGAAGGGCTATCGCGATCCGTATCAAGACCTCTACAACGCCGTCGGCAATGATCTGGTGGCCTACCGAGAACAATTGCCACGTTCGCAGCTTCGCCGCATTCGCACCGTGGCCAAGCTCCGGTTCGCAGCCGAGCTGGCTCCAGAAGCGTTCTCCGGCTACCTGAGCACCGGTGACGACGGCATGTACCGGGTCGACCGGCTCCCGGCGGAGCAGGATC
>JBAPTW010000167.1:0-8386 GCA_049282355.1 Gammaproteobacteria bacterium
CGATACGACTTCGAGAAGCTTTTTAGGGAAGTTGGAAACGGTTTCAATCCACGCCCGCTCGAATGAGCGGGCGATACACACCGACGAACGGCTAATCAACCCGCATCGCTTGTTTCAATCCACGCCCGCTCGAATGAGCGGGCGATACTTTGGTATGGACGTAGTTTCATCCCACTATCTCACGGTTTCAATCCACGCCCGCTCGAATGAGCGGGCGATACTCCGGTCCGGCAATTCCTTGATTTTCAGCAAAAGGCATGTCGGAATGCGCGAACGCTTTCCGTTGTTGCCGCAATTGAGGAATTCCAGAATCCATAGCCATCATAGTATACTTTGAAAAACAATAGCTTGCAAACATCGCGAACGTCCCAGGGGACGCGCCTTCACTTCAGGTCCGCGCATCAGACGAGCAGTGGAGCCTCAAAGTCTAACGACCGGTTGATGCCGTATTCTTTTACCCGGACCTTGGTAGGTTCCGTGATCCGGTAGAAGCGCAAGCTGTCCTCTTGCTCCTTAATCTCAGCCAGTAGAGCGCGTTCGAGTTGCTCGAATTGCATTTCATTGACCTGGCATTCGAAGACCGACTTCTGCACACGCTGACCCATGCTTTCGCACACTTTGGCCACCCGCCGCAGGCGCCGTCTTCCGGCTGCAGTCTCGGTGGAGACATCGTAGGTGACGATGATAAGCATGAACAGCTATCCTCATTTTGCCAGGTAGGGCAAGTAGCTTTCCACGTCGCCGCGCAAGGTGCGGGCAAGTAAGCGCGCTTGAATGAATGGCAACAGGGCTAAAGGCATTTTGCTCTCAGTCAGTGGGTGCGTGACTTCCTCCTGTTTTCGGGTCTGCCAGGCAGTAATCACGGTACGTCGCCCCTGGTCGTTCAGCATGACCGCGCCCCCTTCGCGTTTATCGAAATCGGTCGCTGTGACCTGGCCACGATTGACGAGGGTCAGCGCAAAACGGTCGGCGAGTATCGACCGGAACTCCTCTTGCAGATCCAGAGCGAGCGCGGCACGGCCGGGCCGGACAGCGTGTAGAAAACCGAGCTGAGGGTCTAGCCCGGCAGCTTCCAATGCCGAGCGGCAATCGTTCATGAGCATGGCGTAGAGGAAGGACAAAAGAGCATTGAAGCGGTCCAGGGGTGGCCGCCGGGTGCGGCCGTTGAGAGCAAAATGTCTCCGCACCGACGGTTTGATCACCAGATTCAGTGCGGCGAAATAGCCGCGAGCGGCTTCGCCTTCTATGCCTCTGAGAATATCGAGATCCGAGGCAATCTTGGCGGCGCGCAGCGAGGCGGCCAAATCGTCGGCCGTTCGGCCGAGCAATCGAGTCTCCTCGGCATCGGCTGACTCTCTGGCGCCTCGCAGGATTACAGAGCGGCTGTTTTTCAGTTTGCCCGCTACGATGGCGCGGGCGAGCTCCACGGCGTAGCGGGTATCAGCGGCTTTTTGGTGTTGGGACTGCCGCAGCAGGATGTTGCCGGATACGGGGCCTTCCAATCTTGCCTTGAAGCGCCCGGCGTCGTTCAACAGGACGAGACTCTTGCCCTCGTCGGCCAAGCGGTGCATCAGGGCGGGTGAGACTAGGACGTTGCCGAAGCACACCACCCCGCCAAGGTGGTGCAACGGTACCCGCAGCTTCTTCTCGCGTTCCACGTCAATGCGCACCGTGGTGTTCTCTAGGTGGGCATACGCGTTGGGGGTCATGATGTAGAGGGTGTTAAGGATGGTATGCACCCTATTGCTCCGCATCGAATAGGAGTTGTCTTGCCTTTCGCAGCTTGTCTGTGGCCGCGACGGCCTCGGGCTCGCAGATCTCCTTGAGAGAGCATTCCCGACAGCGGCCATCATTGGCTGGCGGTGGCAATACCCCAGAAGCCAGCATGGTGCGAATCGCCGTCACGGTTTCCACCACGCGCCTACGCAGTTCTGCAGTGATATCGACTTCCCGGCGTCTTCGGCTCGAAGCATGATAGATGGCCCCGCGCGGCACAGGCCGGCCGAGCATTTCCTCCAGGCACATCGCCTGGGCGGCGAGTTGCAGGTCATCGTGAGCCTTGCGGCGCTTGCGCCCGTGTTTGAATTCGACCGGAAATACCTTGCCGTCCGGGTGAAATTCCACCACATCAGCCTTGCCGATGAGCCCTATGCGCTCGGACCAAAGCGGCAGCGCGCGCTCGACCTTGACTCCGAGCTTCATGGCATAGCCGGGTTCATCAACCAGTTGATGCACTGCTTGCCCGCGCGCCGTATGAATGTTCTCTTCGAATGCTTGCTCCACATGGATCAGTCCGCACTGACGTGGACAGTAGGCCCAGTGCTGAAGGGCGGAGATGGGGACGGGGTCGGTGTGTTCATCCATCGTGTTTCAATCCAGCAACCGATGCAGCAATTCTTCACGAGTCACGCCATGATGCGCCGCCACGGCATCCAGAATGGTGGCGAGCGTGCCTATCCGTAGGGAGCCATGGCTGGGAATCGTGACGTGATGCTCGCCATGGACGCGGGTCGTCAGCCGAATATGGCTGCCAGTTTGCCGGGAGATCTGGTAACCGAGCCGGCCCAACTGCTTGACCAACGCTGAGCCGGAGAGGTCGCGCGGAATCCTCATGCAGTGAGTACGACTTCGCGGGTGATGTGAAGGCGAATCAGGCCGGGGAGGCGCTCCGCGTCAAAGTGACACCGCACAGCATCACGAACCTGAGCGTGCAGCGTCTGAAGATCATCGGCCTCGGTGAATATGTCCGCCCCCACTGCGCGGGCGGTAAACCCCCCTTCGGGGGCCTCTTCGACGATGAAATGGAGATCGGTCATAAGCACCTCCTTAAGGGCAGAGGACTTGCAGCTCGACGCCAGGATACTGTTGTAGTCTACCGGGGGGCGGGGCAATGATCGTATAGTCACTGATACTGCGGGCAGGGCCGCCTTTCTGTTTACGTTCTACCCGGATGCGGTCGAAGAGCTGGTGCGCGGGGGCATTGCCAAGCTCCGAGTCGTGCTTGAAGACGTACAGGCCTCGCGTCGCCATCTCGCCGCGGGCCGCGGAGCGATCGTGCTCAAACATCTGCGTCAGGGCTTGCCAGAGCAGCTTGAGGTCATCTTCCGAGAAGCCGGTTTGGTTGGCCAGGAAGGCTGAGACGAAACCGTGGGTCTGATAGAGGCCGTAGGGGACCGTGTGCTTGCGGCCCATGGTGCGGTTGTCGCCTTCCTGTTTTTCGGCTTCCGCCTCCGTGGCGACCGCCATACGGGTGATGGAATGTTCCTGAGCGATGATGGGGTCGATGGAGCGAGCGAAGGTGAGCTGTACTGGGCCGCGCACCTGGCCGCAGTTGACGCCGGTGGACATGACGGCGCCGAAGGTGCGCACGTCGTAAAAGTTGGCGCACATCCAGTTGCGGGCGTCATCCACGGCATCTCCGCCTTTGCGTTTCTTGTTATCCCCCGCCAGCAGGTCCTCCCGCCCGATCCCCACATAAGCGCGTTTGTGCTGGTTATTGAGGATGGCCTTCTCTTTCACATAAATTTCATAGGGTGGCTGCTCACCATTGACTAAGCCCACGAAGTTTCGGACCTTGCGTTTGAGGCTTACATCGGTCACCAAGCCGTGGCCCGTTTCTGCGTCCAGACGGGGCAGATTGCCGGCGTCTGGGTCGCCATTGGGGTTGCCGTCCTTGACGTCGAATAGCAGCACGAAGTCGTAGCGGTTGATCAGGCTCATTCGGATTCCTCTTTGGTTAGGTTGGGTTCGTCACTCGCTGCGGATTTGGCGAAGAAGACCTGGCGCTGGTGGTAATAGCCAAGGGCGAACCGGCCTTGTTCGGGCAGGGCAAGCTGGCGCGGAAAATCAGCCAGCCCGTCCATGATTTGTCCGATGAGTCTTTCCATCTGCACGGCGCGGCCTCGGGAAAGCTTGGCGAGGTGATGGTTCTTCAGACGCAACAAGGTGGTAAAGACCGCCACCGGCGTGCTGGAGGCGGCGCCGTAGTAACGGTCGCGGATAGTGGCGTTGAGGCCCGGGCTCGCCTCCTCCTGGGTTTTCTCCAGCACGGCGAACAGGCGGCCTAATCGGTAGGCGGGATCGGGACGGGTCGGGTCGAGCATGGGGTCGAACTCCTTCTCGGGGTTGGCCGCGGTTCGGTTAGCACGGCAAATAAAGCGGTTCAGTGCGGCCTTGATGCAAGCGGCCCGAGCATAGTTCGGGCGCTGCTCCGCTCGGCAGCGCTGCACCGCGAGATTCAAGAGCGACACGGGATAGGGCAGATCTTCCAAGATGGCGCGCATGATCTCGCCGCCTAGCTTAGGCGGTATGTTGTCGGCCTTTCCCTGCACCGCTAGGGCGGCGAGCAACCGGAACAGGGAGAGATGCTCGGGGTCGTGGGGCGCGCGGGCCACTTGAATATCGTCGAAGTGGCATTTAATGCGCTTGGCAAGATCCAAGGCGGTGGCGGTCTCCCAAAAGCGGATGGCGATGCGTGCCGCGTTGGGCGCGAGACCCAGGACGTGGAAGTGGGTATCCGCTTCGCCTACGGTGAATTTACCGGATTGCACGGCGGCATAGAGCGCTTTCAGGGCATCGGCGCCACGGTGTGGGTCGTCCTTCGGCGGCTCGCCGAACAGGTCGGGCAATGCGGTTTCCAATTCGTGAGTCTCCTCCGCCCAGAACACGGTAGAAGTGTCACCGATCTGCACACGCTGACGGGAGTTGCGAGCCAGCAAGTGGTTTAACGCCGTGGTGTAGGCAAAGGCAGCAGGCTTGCCCAGCGGTGCATTGGCGCCCTGGATCTTACCGTAAGAATTGAAGGCATCCAGGTTGAAGGAAACGATGTTCGCACCAGAGGTCTGCGCGCCCCAGACTCCCTTGATGGCAGGATGCAGGCGCTCAATAGAGGTCGCATCTCCCGTGACCAGGCAGATCCCTTTGGAGGTGCTGTCTCCAATGCCAGACACACAGGCGGAGGCCACGGCCGATCGCTGGCAGACAAGCTCTACATCACCATGTAGGCGGAAAGTCATCACCGGGTTGCTCGCCAGGATGTCGGGCCACAGCGACAAGATTTCCAGTTGCCCCAGATCAAGCCTCTCGAGGAAGGTCAGCACGGCACGAATGCCGTGATCCCTCAACGCTGCTTCTGGCAATACCTCGAGCCGTGCGCGGAAGGCTGCGTGTTGCTCCGCGACGCGATCTGGCTTGCCGCGGATATCCACGCCCAGCACGTATTCGGCGCTGTCCCACAGCAGGTTGGCCGCTACGCCAGAAGTCTTCTTAACCCCCTGGGGAACCAAAAAATGCTGCCCAATCTTCTTCTTGCCCTCAACAGTGCGCGTATCCGCCAGATTAACAAGATGACCCTCAGCATCGATCTCGATGACGAAGGGAATCTCCTTTTCCTCCAGGCCAAAGGCCGGTAGCCGATCCTGCGGATTAGGGGACCGCTGCCGGCGCAGGTAATACTCATTGAGGCGTTGCAGAATCATCCCCGTACCTCCTCACTATCCCAGGCGGGAATATTGACCACCCCGTCTTCTAGCCGTGCACGGAAGAAACGGGGCGTGGGATCTTGGGAGTCGGCGAAATCCAGGTCATACAGCATGAAGCCGAGATCACGGGTTTCTGGTATCGGGGCTGGTTCGGCCGCCAGGTCGGTTACCAGCCGAAAGCTCGCCGCGAATTCGCGGCAGCCAAGATAAGGCTGGTTCACGCATTGTCCCTTGCTGGCGCGGCGCGCGAACATCTCTTGGAACTTGATGGGTGGGTTGTCTGGTGTCGTGCCCGGCAGCATTTCTAGATCGGCATGGACACGATACGTCACGTCGCGGAGAAACAGCCCGGCCCGCTGCTGGCGATCGTCCTCGATATAGAGACCCAGGTGGCCGGAACCGGAACGCATGGCGGCCTCCACGTTGCGGGTGGAGACGACGCTCGCCACTTCATTGCGACGCAGGTTGATCCAGCGAATGGGGCGCAGGACCTCGATCTTGCGCACTCGCCAGCGCATAGTTGGCTTCCATAGAATGGCCTCGAAGCAGGCGCGGGCGGCAGAAGGGGTGATGACATCGTAGCTCACCCGCTCCACTTTCATTTCCGGGCGGGTGAAGCAGGCGAAAAGGCCAGAGATCTCTAGACAGTAGGATTTCATGATTGTCCCTCAGACAATGATGCTAGCCGGTGTCGGGGGCGTGCCGTCGGCGTTGAGACCGAGGTCCGGATGGTAGAGCCAGTCGCCGACCTGCACGAACAGGCCGGGGATGGTTTCCTCCACATCACCTTGGGCCAATAGTTTCATGACGTCACGGCGATGGATGTTGACGGTGTAGCGCTGCAGCTTGCGCATCAGCCAGCGTTCGGGGCCGTGTTTCTTCAGGGTGTTCAGCAACGTGTCTATCGTGTCGTCCACGCCGTCGGCGCCGTGATAGCAAACGACCACCGGTGCGCTATCCTCGTCCCGGATGAGCCGAAATCGCTCGGCCGCGGTGCGGAAATTGACAGCCAGAGTTTGGCCATCGACCTTGAGGAGCGTTGCGATGCCTTCGGCGTCCAGATCGCAGTCGTGGTAGAGCCGCTCGAAGTAACGGGCGAACAGGGCGCGGTCGAGGGCGCTGCGCTCATAGCCGTGCAGTACACTGCGGCAGGCGTCTTCTCCCTTGCGCAGCAACCCAGGCGGGGCGCGCTGCGGCGCCAGGAACACCACCACCTCGCCCCGCTTGAGCCGGCCTTCGCGATTGCAACGTCCGGCGGCCTGGGCTAGGGAATCGAGACCGGCGAGCGCCCGATAGACTACCGGGAAATCCAAATCGACTCCGGCCTCCACCAGTTGTGTGCTGACCACATGGGTGGGAATAGCGTCTTTCAGGCGGCCCTTGATGTCGCGGATCACTTGGGAGCGGTGTGCGCCGCACATCAAAGCGGAGAGGTGTAGGGTGCCTTCTGGCATGCGCCGCCACAGCTCGCGGGCGTCGTTGCGGCGGTTGACGATGGCGAGCACCGAGGCGTGCCGCGTGAGATCGTCTGCCAGCGCATCCCAAGTCACTGAGGCAGACCAATCAGTCGGCAGGCTGATCTTGACTCGTTCCAGGGCGCAATAGAGGGCGTCCGGGTCCGCCACGATTTCCCGCACGCCATCCAGACCGCAAAGATTGCTGCTCGCATCGAAGTATTCCCGCGTGCTCAACGCCGGTTGGGTGGCGGTGGAGAGCACCGCGCTCACACCGTAGTGCCGGGTCAAGAGGTTCAACATGTCCAGGATGGGTTGCAGGAACTCCGGCGGCAGGAGCTGGGCCTCGTCCAATACCACCACGCTATCGACGATGTTGTGCAGCTTACGGCAGCGCGAGGTGCGAGCGGCAAACAGGGACTCGAAGAACTGAACATTGGTGGTGATGATGATGGGGGCGTCCCAGTTTTCGCAGGCCAGGCGGGACTTGTGGTTTTCCTTGGTGGGGTCGGTCTCGGCGTTGCTGTGATGCTCGATGACCGCATCGCCGAAGATCTCCCGGAACACGTCGGCAGTCTGCTCGATGATGCTGGTGTAAGGGATGACGTAGATGATCCGTCTTTTGTCATGACGCTTGGCATGTTCCAGGGCAAAGGCTAGGGAAGAGAGGGTCTTGCCTCCGCCGGTGGGTACCGTGAGAGAAAATAATCCCGGCGCTTCGAGGGCTTTAGCCCGGCACTGGGCCAGAATCTCGGCGCGCAGGCGATTGATTGCCGTCGGCTCGGCACGGGTCCCCAAATCCGCCATGTGGTGGTCGAACTGACCGAGCAGGGTGGTGAGATTCGGCCATAGCCCGCGCTGCCCCGCCTGAGCGGGCTGCATGTAGGCCTCGGTGTCCAGAAAGTCCGCATCCACCAGGCAGGAGAACAGCAGACGCAGCCAAAGGGCAAAGCCGTCGCGACCACCGGGAATATTGCGCAGATTGGGCTGGAAGGCACCGGAATTGAGCACCTCGGCAGGCGGTTCGGCAGCCAGGGCCTCGTCGAGCTCTGCCCGACTGTCCTGCTGTTGCAACCGGTATTCGAGGCTCGAACTCTCGGAATTCCAGTCATAGAGTCCCGCGTGGTGGCCAGCAATGAGGTAGGCCAGCACGCGGCCCACCTCCTTGAATCTATTACAGGCGAGCAGTGCGCCGGCGGTGGAGTGCGGGGCCTTTCCGGCCTCACCCCGGATATGGGCGTCGGCCTCGAAACCGCTGGCGAGCCGGATATAGCGCTGGAAGCGGGGGCGATACTTGCCGAGGTCGTGCCACCGGCCGGCGAGATGCGCCCAGTCGCTGCCACCGAAGGATGCGGCGAAGTCAGCGGCCAGCCGCGCCACCTCCCGCAGGTGTTCGGCCAAATCGTGAGGATTGCGCCAGGAGCCATCCGTGTTGCGGGCGGCGTGGGCGAT
>JBAPTW010000168.1:0-4754 GCA_049282355.1 Gammaproteobacteria bacterium
GCCCAACGCAGCGGGACAGGTCCTCGCAGGCCATGACGCCCCGCACGCTTTTGTTTTGCTGGTCCACCGGCGGTGAAAACACCGCGAACCCCATCTGTCCTGGAACGACCATCAGGATCGCACCGGACATGCTGCACTTCGCTGGCAGCCCAACGCGGTAAGCCCACTGGCCGGAGAACTCGTACATGCCGCAGGCATACATGACCGCCAGGATGTGCTTCACGTGCGCCGCGCTCACCGCGCGCTCACCCGAGACCGGGTTCACGCCGCCGTTGGCCAGTGTGGCGGCCATGAGCGCTAGGTCCTGGCAGTCAACCTCGAGGGAGCACTGCCGAGCGTAGAGATCGATGACTGCATCAACGTCGACCTCCAGCAGGGCCTGGCTACGCAGCAGGTGGACCAGGGCATAGTTGACGTGGTCGCCCTGCTGCCGCGAGGCGAGCGCAGCCATGTCCAGCGCCACATCATGCCCCAGGTAGCGCCGCAGCGAAGCCCTCAAACGCTCAAAGCGCGCCGCCGTGTCGGCGCCCCCAATCAATCCTGTGGTCATAAGGGCACCGGCATTGATCATGGGATTAAAACGGCGCTGCGAGACCCGCTCGGGCTGCAGGATGGCGTTAAAGCTGTCGCCAGTCGGCTCCACGCCGATACGGTGCGCGAGCGCCTCGGCACCATAGTCCTCCAGCGCCAGGCCGAAGACGAAGGGCTTGGCGATCGACTGGATGGTAAACGCCCTAGCGCTGTCGCCGCACGCATGCACGGCACCGTCGACGGTCACGGCACTAAGGCCAAACCAGCAGGGGTCAGCCCGCGCCAGCTCAGGCAGGCTGGTGGCAACCTTGCCCTCGCTGTTATCCTTGTAACGTTGATGCAGCACGGCCAAAAATGCATCTGATAGCGCCGCCGGCGCCGTTGTCGCGACGTTGCACGCCGCCGTGCTCATGTCTTGCATCGCTGGCGTTCCTCCTATGTCGAGCGCATTCCGCCATTGCGACGCCCCGGAAGGATGCCGGTTAGCGGCACTGACTGGACGTCTTGACTTGCGCCCACGGTACTGGCAGATGGCGTGCCAGTTGCTGAGTAAATCGGGTAGGCGACTGCAATTGTTCGGAGCGAGACGCGACCGCGGGTCAAAGCGGGACGCCGATGCACCATGGCGGCGCAATAGCACACGGTCCGTGCACCGACCTAGCGCACCTCAGATGGCCAGAGTAAGGCCGTCGCGCGTGGGTCTTTGCAGAGCGTGGCATTCGCCTTGACAGGCAGGACACAATGGGGAAACGCAGTATGTGTGGCATTGCTGGCATCTGGGGCAGCGTCGAGGACCGCGCTCTGAGCCACATGATGAGCCTCCAGCGCCACCGCGGCCCGGACGGCAGTGGCACCTTCGTGCGGCCTGGGCACGGCGTGCTTGGGCACACCCGGCTTGCCATCATGGACCCGCGCGGCGGTCAGCAGCCGATTCACAACGAGGACAGCAGCGTGACCGTGGTCGCCAACGGGATGATTTACAACCACCCGCAGCTGCGGGGGCGGCTGGGAGCGACGCACGCGTTCGGCTCGGACAGCGACAGCGAGACCATCCTGCACCTATTCGAGGAGCAGGGCTTGACGACACCGCAGCGACTCGACGGGATGTTCGCCTTCGCCATCGCCAGCGGCGAGCGACTATTCCTCGCTCGCGACTGCATCGGCATCAAGCCGTTGTATTACGCCCATCCGCCCGGCCGTGACTGGCCACTGTACTTCGCCTCCGAACTCAAAGCACTGGCGCCACTGGGAGTATTAGTTCACGAGTTTCCACCCGGGACCTGCTACGACTCCGAAACGGGATTCCAGACCTACTACGTCGTGCCCGACCGCGCGCCTATCGACCGGGCGCTTGCAGAACACGTGAGACGGATACGCATGGCCGTCGAGGCGGCGGTGGAAAAGCGACTGCTGAGCGACGTGCCGCTGGGAGCATTCCTTTCCGGCGGTCTGGACAGCAGCATCATCGCGGCCGTCGCCCGCCAGCACATGCCCAAGTTGCATACCTTCTCGGTCGGTATCGAGGGGTCGCGCGATCTAGAGGCCGCGCGCCGAGTGAGCCGGCACATCGGCTCCATCCACCACGAGTACGTCTACAGCGCACGCGAAGTGGTCGAGGCATTGCCCGAAATCGTCTA
This sequence comes from Gammaproteobacteria bacterium, assembly GCA_049282355.1. GTDB lineage: Bacteria > Pseudomonadota > Gammaproteobacteria > HK1 > HK1 > JAGTVB01. Next base: position 2,169 of record JBAPTW010000168.1, read on the forward strand.
TTATCTGGAGTCCTTCGACCAGGATCTGGTGCGAAGTGCCATCCCGACCTGGTTCTGCGCCCGACTCGCCGCCCAGGAGGTCAAGGTGATCCTCACCGGTGAGGGCGCCGACGAGCTATTCGCCGGTTACCGGTACTACAAGGACATCCCCGACCCGCAGCTTCTGCACGCCGAACTGCGCCGCTCCCTCACTCGCCTTCACAACATCAACCTGCAGCGTGTCGACCGCATGACCATGCGCCACGGCATCGAGGCGCGCGTTCCATTCCTCGACCGCAACGTCATCGAGCTCGGTTCGACGGTGCCAACAGCGTGGAAGCTCCGCCACGTCGGCGGGGTTGCGGTCGAGAAGTGGATCCTGCGCAAGGCCTTCGAGGACCTGCTGCCGAGCGACATCGTCTGGCGCAACAAGGAGCAGTTCGACGAGGGCAGCGGCATGGTCGACCTGCTGCCTCAACTGATCGGCGGGGCCACGGCCGGCATCGTCGTGCCCTCCTACCAGGCGCGCCACGCGGCAGATCGGCTCAGATCGGCGGAGGAGTGCTGGTACCACCAACTCCTGGTCGACGCCTTTGACGATGCGGGGCCGGTGCTCGCGAACGTCGGGCGTTGGGCTCTGGATTGAAGCGTAGGCATCTCGTTACCGGGAAACACTGAGAACTAGCCCCCCAAGCCGCTGCTTTCAAGACACTCAGTCGTAGCAATGAACGCGGCAAACGAGATTTCGAAAACATCGCCGAACGTTCGGTCACGGTTGCGCAGAAGAATCGAGGAGGACTGCAAGTGACGAAAAGGCACCGAATTCAGTTTCCATCGCAAGACGTTCGGGAGCTTCGTCAAGACGAAGTATATTTCTACCTGTGGGATGGAGACGTGAAGGAAAAGATCCATCTCCACGACTACAAGCGCATCTACGAGGTTCCTGGGCTCTATGAACAGGTTGTCTACGAGCGCCTGAAGTGCCAATCCCCATCGACGGTCGCGGACGTTCTGCGCTTTGCCGTGTCTCAATCCGACCAACGGCTGAGCGAGCTCCGGGTGCTCGACCTCGGGGCAGGAAACGGAATCGTTGGGGAAGAGCTCAAGAAACATGGCGTCTCAAGGTTAATCGGGGTCGACATCATCCTAGAGGCGCAAGTCGCTACTGAACGGGATCGGCCAGGCGTCTATGACGCGTTCTACGCCATGGACTTTTGCGATCTGGCAGACGATGAGCTGGCCGATCTCAACTCATGGTCGTTCGACTGCTTGATCTCGGTCGCGGCGTTGGGATTCGGGGACGTCCCTCCTCAGGCCTTCCTAGAAGCTTTCAATCTGATCGGGCCAAACGGCTGGATCGCCTTCAACATCAAGGAGACCTTCCTTGATCGGCGTATTGACTGGGGCTTCTCTCAACTCATCCGTGAGCTGATCTTCTCAGAGTACTTCGATCTCTATCAGCTTCAGCGGTATCGGCATCGCCTCTCGATCGAAGGCGAGCCTTTGTACTATTTCGCGCTGGGTGGGAGGAAAAAGACTGACGTCCCACCATCGTTTGTAGACGTGCTCGATCTGTCAACCCAAAAGGTCCAAACCCGAGCGTAGCTATCACCAGGGGCAAGATGCGAAGAGGCGAGTATTTCTGATCGCTAACCCAATTGTAAATCACCACAATAAATGGCACTGATTTCACCACATTATTTGGCACTCTCCGCCTCCTGTCCGAGATGCTGATTTATTGTTTCTCGCAATACCCCCGCTTCCGCTTTGATTTCTCAAGCTTCTGCAGGGCGGATTCGGCTTCCTCTTTCGTGCCGAACCACTCCGTGCGCGTCTGCCCTTTTTTCCCGACCCGACCCCACACCCGCAGCAGGCCCCATTCCCCGAACAGTCCCCGCGTCACCAACAGAGCGTAGAAGCGCATCATGTTCCGGGCGGGATCACGCCGCTCGAGCCGGAAGACGGGGGAATCAGCCATGCGCATCCCCGGAAAAATGAATGAAAAGTTTGCTGCCGGTCACCGTAGCAAAACCGCGCGTATTTCGTCTTTCTCTTTTTGACATTTTCGGGTCCGAAGCGATCTCCCAAAAACGTTCGTTTTTGAGAGCCTTCACCGCAGTTATCATCCCGTGCGCTCGCCACAAGTGTCAGGCACAACCCCACGCTGGTCGCCGAGGGCGCCTCCAGCGACAGGTGAAACCCGGCAATGCAGCGGCTGAAGACGTCGATCGCCACCGTAAGGTAGGGCCGGCCAATGGGCACCCGGTCAATCGGATCGACAACGATCACATCGACCGGCGTGTGGTCGATCTGCACCCAATCCAGGGGCGCTTCGGCCGGGGGCGTGCGGCCATCGACCGGTTGGGTCTGCGGGTACGCATCGCCACGTCGACGGCACTCGGACAGCGACAGCCTCTTCAGGCGTCTCCGGATCGTGCTCTCCGAGGGCGGCTGCACTCCGACTTGCTCGGCGTGGCGGTGGATCGCGCGCACCAGCTCCGCAGCCGATCGTTTCTGCGACGTGAGATAGATCTCCTCGATCAGGCGCTGAAGCAAGTTTTCTCGAGGGGCCGCCAGCCGCGGCTTGGCACGACCTCCGTCGGAGCG
>JBAPTW010000169.1:0-12910 GCA_049282355.1 Gammaproteobacteria bacterium
CGCCTCATGCTGATACGGGCCTTCGTTAACCAATACACTGAACTTCATCCCTAGCTCCGCTCTCGTTGGCCTGCGGTTAGAACCGAATATAAGAGGAGGAATTTAAGCTCTTGCGAGCGCCTCGCCAGTCATCGATATGGAACTTAGTAAACGGCAGTTCCGCCAGCTCAAAAAATCGCGGCCAACCGATCCGCTCGATCCAGTCATTGACCCGCTCCCAGTCACGGGCATCCTGCTTGTAGGCCCGAAGGATACGCTTCACAATCGCCGTCACCTCGGGCCACCGCGGTGGATTATTCGGCACCCCTGCGGCCACGAGCTTTTGGAAGGAAGGCTTGCTGCGTGCATTGGAATGGTTGCCGCCTACCCAGATGGCCAGCTTGGAATGCTCAGGATCGTTAATCTGCATGGGAGGGCAAGGAGGATAACAGGCGCCGCAGCAGATGCATTTCTTTTCATCCACCTCGAGGGAAGGTTTGCCGGCGACCATGGCGGGCCGAATCGCCGCCACCGGACAACGTGCCACCACCGAAGGCCGCTCACAGACATTGGCCACCAGATCATGATTAATTTTGGGGGGTTTGGTGTGCTGTATGTTGATGGCGATATCGCCTTGCCCGCCACAATTGATTTGGCAGCAAGACGTGGTCATGTGCACGCGATTGGGCATATTCCATGTCTTAAACTCCTCGTGGAGCTCGTCCATCATCGCCTTCACCACGCCGGAGGCGTCAGTTCCCGGAATGTCACAGTGCAACCACCCTTGGGTGTGAGAGATCATGGCGATGGAGTTTCGCGTCCCACCGACCACAAATCCCGCTTCCTCCAAGGCGTTAACCAACGGCTCTACCTTAGAGGCGTCTGCCACCATGAACTCCATGTTGCTGCGGATGGTAAACCGCACATGCCCGTCGGCGTACTTCTCTCCAATCTCGCAAAGCTTACGCAGCGTAAATACATCGAGGATGCGCTGTGTTCCCGCCCTCACGGTCCATATTTCTTCGCCGCTGTGCGCCACGTGGCGCAACACGCCGGGGCGAGGATCCTCGTGGTACTTCCACTGCCCAAAGTTTTTCAACATCACCGGATGCATGTACTGAAAACCGTCCGGACATCCGCTCTCAATCGGCGTCCGCTGCTGCATTAGGGCCATACTCCTAACCTCCAAAATTCGCCTGAAATCGCTGTGCTCATTCCTGAGGGGCACTACCGGTGCTCGGTGACACCCCCGCGTCATGTCTTCAGGAAACTAACCCCCTGCGGCCATCATGCCCCGGCGGCTTGCTTTTCCTCCGCCTTGCGCTGAAACCACTTTTCGGCTTCCTCATCCCAAGTATCCATCCGGGCATAGGAGCTCTCGCGCGGATGCGCCACCATATGGGGGTCGACCTCAAGGGCAATACCCTCAAGGAAGTTAACTAACCCAATACGCTCGATGGTTTCACCGATTCGCTCGTGCTCGAGCGCGTTTTCGGCAAAGAAATCGATGGTATTCTCGGCGATTTCCACTATCCGCTCGTAATCCTCTTCCGATTCGAGCTTCATGAACGGCACCACCACCGTACCGAACAAATCGCCAATCTTGAGCGTACGCTTACCGCCGATGAGAATGCTGACGCCTTTGTCATCGCCCGGGGACAGAGCTTTCGGCATGACGTTGAGGCAGTGCATACAACGCACGCAATTGCGATTGTCTACCGCAATGGTGTCATCGTCATTGAGGGAAAGCGCATTGGTAGGGCAGCGGGTAATAACGTTATCGATGATATACTTGCGCCCCTTCTTGACGAGATATTCCTTGAAAGCCTCTTGATCCACTTTCATGTCATCCCGCCAGGTGCCGATGACGGCGAAATCGGACCTCTCAATGGAATTCACGCAGTCGTTCGGGCAACCGGAGACCTTGAATTTGAACTTGTAAGGCAGTGCTGGCCGGTGCACGTCATCGGTAAAATTGTTGACGAGCGTGCGGTGAATCTTGTGCTCGTTGGCGCAAGATTGCTCACACCGGGCAGAACCTACGCAAGACATCGACGTGCGCACGCACGGCCCGGCACCGCCGAGATCGAAGCCGTAATCGTTGATCTCGTCGAAAAAATGTTGTGTGTTATCGGTCGTCGACCCGATGAACATGATGTTGCCGGTTTGGCCATGAAAGGTGACTAAGCCTGATCCCCACTTTTCCCAGCTGTCCGCGAGCTTGCGCAGGATATCGGTGGTGTAGAAGTTGCCGGCGGGCGGTTGTACGCGCAGGGTATGAAACTCCCTCGATTGCGGGAACATTTTGCCGACTTCGGAGAAGCGGGGAATGATGCCACCGCCATAGCCATAGACGCTGACCGTGCCACCTTTCCAATACCCCTTGCGGGTCTCGTACGAGTGCTCGAGTTGGCCTAAGAGATCATTGGTCATCTCGTTGATGCGCTCGCTCGGGTGCTCATCCCGCATCTTCTTTATCCCGGATATAAAACTAGGCCAAGGGCCATCCTGGAGCTGATCAAGCATTGGGGTATCATGCTTCTTCATGAGCGTATCTCCTTAAAAGCAAATAAATTGGGCTTCGCCTGGTAAGCGTCCGTTTGCCTGCATGAACCGCCAGCCACGCGCCGCAGTTCGGAAAATAAAATCATTCGCATTCTCAGAACACGTAGTCTAGTGATTCGACACTACCCTTCCTACCCTCCGAATGGGAGGCCGAGAAACGCCCGCTTTATCTCTAATGAGATACAACATCATTAAACAACTTAAGGTGTAGAGCCCGTTCTGGCCTTCGGATCGAACAGTTGGTTTAACACCACCCACCGCGTGGGTTGCCAGGACAGGCCAACCGCCAATCCTTTAGTAATTCAGACTATTCTAAAATACAGTATCATAGAATTTTAATCCTGTGAACAGGCTGCCGGATCACGCATGGTACCGATAACGAGCACGCAGAACTCGCTGCTGAGAATGGGAAGTGACAATCCCTTTCGCTTGACCAACCACGACAGCTATATGCGCTGGCGCGAGGAGAAGCTCCGCGACTACCCGCCAACGCCTCAGCCATTGAGAATTGCGATAGCCGATCCCTTTGCCCTTACCGCGGCCGAACACGCGTCGCTGACCGCCATCTGCCGCAAAACCAATATGGCGGTCTACGGACTTGGCGGTAGCGCAGCCAACACCAAACGTATGGTGCTGGCACTCGGGCAGCAGCTCGGGCTGATTCGGCTCGATCAGAACTTATGCGCCGATGAAGACGGCATCGCCGCAATTCGCGTTGTTCCGGAGGGTAGGCCCCACGAATATATCCCTTATTCCAATCGGGCCATTAACTGGCATACGGACGGCTACTACAATGATCAGCAGCATCAAGTTCGCGCCATTATCATGCACTGCGTCTGCGATGCGGCCGTTGGCGGCGCCAATGCGTTGTTGGATCCAGAAATACTGTACCTCCTCATTCGGGACGAAAACCCAGATTATGTGGCCGCCCTAAGCGCAGCCGATGCCATGACGATTCCGGGCAACAGTGAAAGCGGTCGCCTATTGCGACCGGAGCGCTCGGGGCCGGTGTTCTCGGTCAATGATCACGATGGAGCACTGCACCTGCGCTATACGGCGCGTACCCGTTCCATCCGCTGGCGAAACGACGCGCTTACCCGCAAGGCAATCGGGTTCTTGCAGGAATTACTTGCAAGCGATTTGCCCTACATGCTGCGGGTGCGCCTTAACCCGGGCGAGGGAATAATTTGCAATAATGTATTGCACACGCGGGAAGCCTTCTCCGATGATAAAGCAAAGGGCAAAGGGCGCCTCGTCTTTAGAGCACGCTATTTCGACCGCATCGGGCAGCCGTCTGTAGCGCGGTAGAACGGTGGTGTTTTGCGTACAACCACAGCGCATGAATCGCGCCTTGTGCGCAGTACCTAAAAATCGTCGCGCCCCGAAAGGACTGAAAAATGCTTAATCTCAGTGAAATCCTGTTGAAACGACCTGACATGACCTCGTTTTCGGAGTTGCTAGAAGCCGTGCGCGAGGGTGCCAAGACGGAGCGATTCTTTCGCATGGACATCAAGCCCCCCTTCCCCGACACACCGCAGAACTGGGAGGATAGATTAGAGAGCGCTTTTAACGGCTCTCTGAGCTAGAAGCTGGAGTGCCCACGAGGTCCATACCCTGGCGCTCACAGGTTGTGAAGTAACCGTATAACCTTATTGCCAAACAGGTTTGCAACGTAGTAAAAATTTGGGTAAGAAATTAAGGAGGGCGGCGGCGCTACCGAGCACGCAGGAAACCAACACAATGAAATATCTTAAACCGGATTCGGCTATTCCAAGTCAGGAGATGGCGTCCGATTTTCAGGAGTCGAAAGCACTGCTGGAATCGCGCCTCATGGCATTGCGCGAACGTTCCGTGGCGCCAGAGTCACAGGCACCGTTGCCTCAAGCACTACTCCAGTTGGAAATTGCGCGAGTTCTGGTGGACCTCGAGAGGGGCAACGAAGCGTGGGGACCTGCACGCAAGGCCTTTGATCGCTTGGTTGCCTTGGAGCAATGGGAGCAAGCAACCGAGGCGAGTGAAATCTTGTTCTTGGCCGATCAACCGGATTCCCTGGTGGCTCTCGGTCATGCCATTTGGCTGGCGGTGACCTATCCGGTCAACCCGGAACTGACGGTCGCCATGCTGCAGCACGTCGTTCATGAAACGCCAAAGGATGCGGATGGTGCGGCGGTGGCTGCAGCCACCGCTCATTACATCGTTGAGCTTCGCGCAGAAGACAAAGAGCGGGAGAATCTCGGCTTCTTCACTAGTCGCATGCTGGCAACCGTTGCTCGCCAGCACAGTAACGTGAAAGAACAGCCAGAATTTGACGCTTGGGTGAAGCGCTTGGAGCTGGATGATCCCGCCAAGTTCCTCGTTCGGTTGCGCAACGTGGTCGACGTGCTGGTCCAAGACCAGTGGTGGTTTGATCGCACGGCGTTACAAGAAAAGCTACCGGTGAACTAACAATGCTTTGGCAAGAAGACTCGCAACCAGCGGCACACGATGTCGCCAATGATATCGTCGATGTGTCGTTTCGCATCGACTGTCGAATGTTGCCGTTGGATCACGCCCACGCCCTCTGCGCGGCGATCCTGGTGAAGCTCCCGTGGTTAAGCGACGAGGACCGTGCAGGCATCCATGTAATCCACGGCGCCGCCTCGGGCAATGGCTGGATGCGGCCCGAGAATTCCGAACAAGCCGTGCTGCACCTCTCGCGGCGAGCTCGGTTGACGTTGCGCATCCCGGCACACCGCATCGATGATGCCACTAGTAGTCTGAGCGGTGCAACGCTCGACATTGCCGGTCATGCACTGCAGGTGCAAACGCCGAGCGTACGGTCCTTGAGCCCGGCGGATCCGCTGTTCGCCCGCTATGTGATCACCGCCGAGGACCAGGACGAAATGCACTTCGTGGAATATGCTGCCGACCAGCTCGCAGGTATGGGCGTGCGCGTGCGCAAGCTTCTCTGTGGGATCTCCCATGTCATCGCAACCCCCACGGAAAACATCTTCACCCGCAGTGTGATGGTGGCGGGCCTCAACCCGGAAGAGTCGGTAACATTACAGCAGCAAGGGCTGGGCCCGGGCCGCACCATCGGCTGTGGGCTTTTCATCCCCCACAAGGGTATCGAACCGGTTGGGAGTAAAGCCCAACATTAGTTTCTAAATCATCTGATAAAACGATAACTGTCGACGTCGAGGAGGTCACTCATGAAACTGGTAGTGGACGGGAAGGAACTGGAGCTCACCGAGACCGGTTTCCTCGTCACCCTGGATGAATGGAATGAAGCGGTAGCCGAGGCTCTTGCCGAACAGGACGGCCTCAAGCTCCAACAACGCCATTGGGACGTTGTTAACTATCTGCGTGATGAGTATTTCAACAATCACGAAAATCAGCCCAATAACCGCACGATGGTCAAGGCGATGGGTAGCCTTTGGGGGGAAAAGATTGATACCAAGACACTTTTCGATCTATTTCCAGGCAACCCGAGCAAACAGGCGGGGCGCATCGCCGGACTCCCGGAAAGCCGGCGAAAAGGCGGCTATTAGCGCGGGTGCGGAGCACCAACCCAGCTATGCACGTGATTCTCATCAGCCCCTACGAGCTCGGTCGCCAGCCTTTTGGCCTGGCAGAACCTGCCGCCTGGTTAAGGCGCTCGGGTTTTCAGGTCACGTGCATCGATCTGTCGTTGCAAAGACTCGATGGCGAAGCCCTGCGGGAAGCTCGGTTGGTTGCCATTTACCTTGGCATGCACACCGCCACGCGCATTGCTGCCGAAGCGCTCCCGCGCATTCGGGCGTTGGCGCCGCAGGCCCATCTCTGCGCCTATGGCCTGTATGCTCCGGTCAATGAGCCGTTGCTGCGAAACCTCGGAATTGGTACTGTCATTGGCGGGGAATGCGAGCCGACTTTGCTGGCAACAGCGCAACGGATCGAGGCAGGCAGTACCCTGCCAACATCCGCGCTCACTATCAATCGCAGCAAAATAGCCTTTATCAAACCCGACCGCTCAGGGTTGCCGGCGCTGCCGCGCTATGCGCAACTCAGGATGCCGGACGGGCAGTGCAAAATAGTGGGCTTCACCGAGGCGAGCCGCGGCTGCAAGCACCTTTGCCGGCACTGCCCGGTGGTCCCCGTTTATGAAGGCCGCTTTCGCATCGTCCCGACGCAGGTGGTGCTCGCCGATATCCGTGAGCAGGTCGCCCAGGGTGCGGAGCACATATCCTTTGGCGATCCCGATTTTCTGAATGGTCCAACCCATGCCTTGCGAATCCTCAGTGCGCTGCACGAGGAATTTCCCGAGGTGACTTTCGACGCTACGATTAAAATCGAGCATATCGTCAATTTCGGAGAACGTTTGACGCGATTGCAGGAAACCGGGTGCTTGTTCATCACTTCAGCCGTCGAAGCGGTGGACGATGAGATTTTGTTACATCTGCGCAAAGGGCACACGAATCAAGACTTCGAGGCGGCGGTGGCACTGTTGCAGCGGCTTGGCATCGCGCTGGCCCCGACCTTTGTCCCGTTCACCCCTTGGACCACTGTAGAGGGCTATATCGAGTTGCTGCGGCGGCTGGTCGAGCTCAAGCTGGTCGAAAGCGTTCCTCCTGTCCAGCTGACCATTCGCCTGCTGGTGCCCACAGGCTCTCATCTATTTCAGTTGCCCGGTTTTCGCCGGCTTGTCGACGACTTCGACCCGACACTGCTCGGTTACCCTTGGCGACATCGTGACCCGCGTCTAGACCAGTTGCAGCGGAAGGTGCAGGCGTTGGTGGCGCGCGCAGACGACTCGGGAATGAGGCGGCGCGACGTCTTTATCCGCATTTGGGCCATGGCCTACCAAACCCTCGGTTACGTCCCCCCACACCTTCCCGACGACCTCGGAGAACCTATTCCACACCTTACCGAACCGTGGTACTGCTGCGCTGAGCCTACCGAACAGCAGCTACAGGTCATTTAAACTTCCGCCCAGAGACGAACCAAGTTGACATAGCAGTGGTCGACTTTAGCAGTCACCAGGGCCTCCGGCATCGCCCGGCGCAATGTCTCCCGCACGCTATCGAGCTCATAGAGTAGCTCCCGTTTGGCAGCGTCGCGCACTAGACTTTGGCTCCAGGCAACCGCCACTAGGCGCTCACCGCGGGTCACCGAGGCCACATGATGCAAACTGGAAGCGGGATAAATGACCGCATCGCCAGCGGGAAGCTTCACCGCCTTGTCACCAAAAGCGGTGCGGATTACCAGCTCGCCACCATCATAATCTGCCGCATCGTTTAAAAAAACCGTGATCGCGATGTCGGAGCGGTAGCGCTCCCGTTCTCCCATCACCGGATCATCGACGTGATCGCCGTAAGCCATGCCCTCGCTGTAGCAAGCAAAAAAAGCTCCGGATAAGCGGTACGGCAAAGCAGCGCTGCGAAAGGTAGGATGGCGGTAGAGGCTGCTAAGCACTAGGCTGTTGAGCCGTTTCACTTCGGGCGCCTCGGGATCCAACTCGCGGTTGTGCTTTACCCGCCCTGCCGTGATGCCAGCCGACTGCCGCCCGTCCACAAAGCGCCCGTTGGCCAGCAGTTGACGAATAATTGCCAATTGCCCGGCAGCGACGACTTTGGGGATTTCCAGCAGCAAGGCGATCTCCCAGAAGCATCGATCAGGCAAACACCACCCACGTGGTGGCGATGTACTTCACTCCCTTCTCCAGAGTCACACCACGGTGCTCGTGCGTCCAAAAGGGCGGGAAAAGCAGCAATTTTCCTTCTCTTGGCTTAATTTTAAGACCTTGGTAAAGGAATTCCGTCTCCCCCCCGGGCCCTTCGACATCATTCAAGTACCAAATTGCGACCAGTTGCCGCTGGCTGAACTCGTGGCTACCGCCGTCAATATGCCAATGATAATACTCACCGGGAAGGGTGCGCTGCATGACATAGCCCATGTCCTTGAAGCGCCCCCGGAAGTATGGATAGCGATTACGAAAAGCCACCATGGTGCGTGCCATAGAAGCAAATAGCAGGGCGTCGATATCCTTCCAGGGCGCCGTGCCGCTAATGGTGAGATCGGTGGACTTCTTGATAGCACGCTCCTTCCATTGGCGTTGGCCGATAAGCCCTTCGTACTGTTGGTCCGTGCACGTCTCAAAGCGGCGGATCATTTCTCGACAGACATCCCTCGGCAGCCCGTCTCGCACCTCGAAGACGAAACTCCAGGGCTGCAACTCCTCAATAACCACCGACTGGGGACTGTGCTGACGCTGTGATGACTTCATGACTCATTGTTCAGAACGTTGTTATGCGAAGGGCACCGCCATCGTCCCTCGGGCCTTGGCGTTGCCTCCTCATTTACACTGGGGAAGGGCAACCAAATCCTCAATGGCTCGTGCCAGCTGCGCGGCGTCCTCCTGGCGAAGCTCAAGCATGAGCTCTGATAATGCCCCGAAACGCTCACTGCCCTGACGCAACACCGCCTGTAAAGGAGAGAGCGTGCGCTTACTCACCCACTGCTCATAGGCGGCGACGGCCTCAGGAAATAATTGTCGGCGCATCCCCCGCAAGCCTGCAAAATAGAAATGCACAGGCGGCGCTTGGCCCTTGTCCAGCAACCTCGGTAAGGTAACGAGACAATCAGCCAAGTGGTCGCGGACCGCGCGCGCAATGAGCTCTGCGGGAGATCCTGCCACCGTCACCAACATCTGCTCCCAGGCCTCGCCAAAGCGCTGCGCCACCATGGCCTCACCCATCTCGTGGAAAACCACTGTGGTGACTTGATCGTCGGTGATACGCTCCAGCGCCGCTTGTGGATCACGCTCGAAGGCATAGTCTTTGACTGCGCGCCTCATCGGTCCCTCGTGTCGCGTCCACTGCCACTCCTCAATGAGCTCCCAAATAGAGCGGCGCAGGGATTCACGGCGCACGAAAACCTGCTTCCCTTGTATCATGGCAGGCGGCGCCGTCAGATCGCGGGCATACTCACACGAGGAGACATAAACCATCAGGTCGTCGCGCGGCTCGGCGGACAGCAACTGACCAAGAAAAAAATGGGGCTTGCCGAATCCTCCGTAGCCGCCGCTGTAGACAAATCCCTGCGGGATCAACGCGCGGTTGATGGATTCGTTGTCGAAGGGATCGTAGCAATCGGCGTTTAAGGGGAGACAGCCATAATCTTCACAAGCTAACGACTCCCACAGTTGTTCTCGATGCTCCACCCACTCCCCCACCGCGTCGCCTGAAAGGGCGTCGGTGAGGGCGTAGCCCTGATGCCATCGAAAGTACTCACGCATCTTCAGCAAATAGATGCACAGCGTGTAATTGCCTGCAAACAAGGCATCCGATACATCGCAGTTGCGCTGCACCGCTGTTCGTAACTGCTCTAGATTTTCAACCATGGGCTTCAAACCAGTAAATCATCAACTCAACCAGGTTGCATCAGATTTAGAAACTTAGGAAAATACTAAAGTATTGTCAACAGTGGCAAAGATTGACGTGCATGCGCTTGATAGCGTCGACGTCGGCCAAATCATCGTGGCGTGTACAGCGTACGCTTGAAAAGCCACGGCCGCACCAAAATTTCTCAGGGAGAAAACGCTAGGGTGGCTATTCGAATCAAGAGTACTTGGCATCACTCGCAGCGCAACAAGCCTTCGCAAAAGTCCCTCGAGGACAACGCCAGCGCGCTCGCCTTCATCACCTGGCGCCTGTCTCTCGAAGGGGCGAAGAAACTCCACGGCGAGGGCTTTAACTATCTTACCGATAAAGAACGTGTCGGTGTCATCAGCGAATTCGTAGCCTTCCTCGTGCACTCAGCGGATCGCCTGGTGTACGAGCGACTCGACGACGAAGACCGAGAGCGTTTCATCAACGCCTTCGGTCAGCAACTCGCCAACCAAATGCAGGATAATTTGGTTGACATTGCCGGGCCGGGTAACTACCGCCGTGGGTTCATTGCACTGCTGAACGATCGCTTGGCCGGTTACGCCGAGCAAACATTTCGTAATGGCGAACCGGGTTACGACTTCCTGCGCTACTTCGGATCCCAGGTGCTAAAAATCATGGGAGAGGATCAGACCAACCGCTGGGTGATCGATCAGATCATGGACATCCAGGCACCGGAAACATTCAAACAACTGAAGAAAAGCATGGCGAACTTGTTCGTCTCCATGGAATAGTGTCGTTGCCACTCCTGAAAGGATCCACCCGCCACCGGCTAGTGATCCTCTGCCAGGAAATAATTAATCCAAGGTAATGTCCTGCTCAAACAAGCGCTGCTGGGGCAGCCCATGCGCCAACAGTGGTCGCTTCGCCGCCGCCCGGAAAGCCTTTGGGCCAATGAGATAACAGTCGAACGTGCTCAGATCGGGATAATTTTCAACGATGTCAAGCCCTACTTCCGCGAATACTTGCGGCGCATCGCTCGCCACTTTGGCGCCGCTTGTACCACCGCGAGCTGGCGCATCGGGGGCGGCGGCCACCAACGGCGTATAGGAAAACGCATCCAAGGCATCTGCCCAAGCGCGGCATTGGTTGTCGAGATAGTGCTCTCCCGGGCGCGCGGCATACCAATAAAGATGCATCGACTGCGCAAGTTCGATGTTGACCGCATGCTCGATGAGGCTGCTCACCGGTCCAAAGCCTACGTCGTAGGCAATAAAAATAATGGGGCGCTTCGATTCTTCATCGAGGCTGAAGCGTCCCCAGGGTCCTTCGAGATGCACGGTATCAGCCCGCTTCAAGTGACGAAAGATCCACTCGCTAAAGACGTCCCCTGGTTGATAGCGCAAATGAAACCGCAGGTGCATGCCGTCGCAAGGGCAGCTGGCTATCGGCAAGTGCCGACCGCCGATTCCCTCGCGTTTGAGGCTCACCTGCTGGCCCGGCAAAAAGCGCAGCACTTGCGAACGCGGCGTTCGCAGACCGAGCACGGCTAACTCAGCACCGAATAATTCCAGCTTGTTGACGCGTGCCGTGATGGATTGCAGCGGGATCTCGCCGATCCGCGCCTGCTCGGCATAAATGCTCACGTCGTTGCCCTTCGGTGCCACGCAGCAAAGAAGGCAATAACCCGCTTGACGCTCCGCCGCACTGAGGACATAGTCATGAAAATGAATCTCGCGAACCTCGCCCCCCGTCACCTGTGCCTTGCACTTCCCGCAAGTGCCATTGGTGCAACCGTAATCGAGGGCCAAACCCGCCCGCAGTGCGGCATCGAGAATCGTCTCGGTCGTGGCTACAGTCAATACATGACCGCTTGGTTGGACAGTGACTGTAAATGACATTGTCAAACAATAGTTCCTTAAGACTCGCCCTGCCCCTGAAGCTGGCGAAGGTAGGCAAACAAATGATAGGTCACGGATTCCAGCTTCTTTCGCATCAGGCTGCCAATGGCGGTGGTGCGTGAAAACACCGGGCGTACGGCAGGATAGCCAAGGCAGGCCAGGACCAGCATCCCTTCGATGTCCGGCTTGCACTCGGGGCAACACTGAATTAGCTCCCGGAGCGCCACCTGCTGCGGGGTGTTGATGTCACTATCATCCATACACAAGCGTGCCGCTTGCATCATCAAGGTCGCCATATCCGCTTCAGGTTCATCGCCCATGCGAACCGATTGAAAATAATTGGCGATGGCCTTGAACAGCAGCAACACGATGTCCTGGTCGGCGGGTTTGCGTAATACTTGCTCCACGGCATACATAAAGGACTGGCCGCTGGCTGACCAAACACGCACCAGCTGCTGGGCAAAAGGATTTGACGCAGCGAGCAAAGGCTCTAGCCGCGCCGCGCTCGGCTCGACACCGGGTCGAGGTGCCCGCAGTTCTGGCAGATCGTCCGGGCAGGCCAGTAGAAATCCCACCTGATAAGTGGTCTTGTGCTTGGCCTTGTTCCAGATCCCTTGGCGTATCTCTTGACTGATAAGCGGCGGTTGTTGCAGAACCAGCCGCACCGTCTCCACAGTCGTGGACGGCTCTGTTTCGAACGGCAGATAGTCGACCAAATACTCCGCCAATACCGATCCCAGGCTACTGTTGACCACCGCCGTTCGGCACAACATGCTGCGGGCATTTTCCGCCGAGGGCATGGCCCACCAGGCATGCCTTGCCAACACCTCGGTCAGCCCCCGCGCATGCACCACGGCGGAAACCGCTTCCGGTTCGCCCAGCCTCAGGAGCTGCGTCAGGCTTTCGTCGCGCGCCTGGCCCATCCGCGTCCAACGTTTAAGATAGACAGGATAGCCGCCTGGGGATCCCAGCACCTGACCGGAGATGGTTTCGCGCACCAACCGCAGATAGTGATCGCTACGCCCGCACGGATTGAGCTTGATCTGGGCTTCGCCGCGCTCGGATAAACCGTACACTGTCATAGCAGACTCGTCGATGCGAATCGCATGGACCTCGCCA
>JBAPTW010000170.1:0-9127 GCA_049282355.1 Gammaproteobacteria bacterium
TATTCTACGCATCGAAGCCGCCCAAATACATTTACCAGCCTGTCTGTGTCAGGAACCCTGTAATGAAGTCGAATAGGTTGAAATATTTCTCCTGTGGAAACACACGCCAATATTTTCTCAGTCGAGGCTGCTGCAGATTGTCGAGCGGGCTTCTGATGCTGCCGTTTCTTTCTACTTATTTTTCTCCGTGTCGCTTTGCTCTTTTTAAATTTCATATTGGTTAACCCGGTTTTTTCAACTCCGTAAAGGTCTCAAGATGCTCGAACGCGAAACCGCCGGACAGTGTCTCCTTAACAGACGAGCGATACGCCGCCTCAAGTAAAGCCGCTCGCTGGTCTGGCGTGAGATCGCCTTCAAGCTCAAGAGCGAACCGAAATATCGCTTTGTCTGCCGACCCTCTGTCCAAAGTGACGTTCGTTATCACGCGCTCGAGCGGTATCCCGTGTCGGTCTGCATGCATACGGATTGACATATTGATGCACGACGCCAACGCGGCTTCCAACAACTCATGCGGACGAAAACCATTGTTCCTGCCCCCCTTGTCCGAAGTCGCGTCAGAGTAAGCTTGATGCTTGCCAGTTGAGAACAGCGTCTTGTAGCGTTCCGCCTGACTAGAGCTCGTGATCATCCTCAGCACTCCCGTTGAGTTACGTATCACCGAGCCATCCTGCCTGGTGTCTCAGCAATCAGTAACCTTTTTTGGCATGGTTCAAATCAGGGTAACACTTTTGCTTCCCATGCGGCGCGTAACGCATTGAAATATAATGCGGAATACCTGCAGGAGGCCTTGAGAACTGTTACCTTGCGATTCGGCTACCTTGCGATTCGGCAAACTGAACCATGCCCCTTTTTTAGATATTGGAACCATAGCTTGCGTCACTCAAACGGTCGCCCCAAAAACGTTAATGCCCAGATCGCAATCAGACAAACGCTAATGTTTGCTCTAGGATGTGATGATGACGGTGTCGTAGAAAAAATTAATAGCACCTAATCCTTGGTGTTGGAGTGCATGCTATTGTTAGCTGTATATTAGGGTCTACGTTCAGTTGGTTGCTATATTGCATTAAGGCGGAGCTATCGATCTTGTTTGCCGACAAGTCAGTTTGAATAAATTTAATTAGAACAGCTAGTGGTTTAACCGGATCGTCTTGTACTGTTGCCTTGAATGCTAACAGAATGTTATTGCTGCTATCGATAAACGCTATCAATGGCGCTTTGCGATCATTAATCTTGATGTCTTTTCCGTGAAGAAAAGCGATAATTCCAAGTATTATTCTCTCTTCTAGCTCGCGCTTTAAATCTGTTCCTTCAAGAATAATTCGCAAATCGTCCATTATTTTATTTTGAGAATATAGTGGTTCTGAAAGCGACGAAAATAAAATTTTCCTTATAAGGGTGATTTTATCTTTACTTGGAGATGCTAATTGGCACTTCTCGTTATCTATCGGTTGGAATGTAAAGTTTTCTGATATCTCTCGCTTTACTTTTCTTTTTGATTTGTTGATTTCGTTTCGAATAACCCAATCGGGCATTATAGCTACGAAGTGTTTTAAATAATCGTTGAAGCCCTTTGGAAAAATGTTTGGTATATTGGTGCTTCCAAGCTTATAGTTTTCGACCATCAAGGTAAGTATTTTCTGAAGTTGGCTTGCGTGATGATGAAATTTTCCTTCGGTGCGGGTTGAGTGTGCAGCGAAATTTCCTATATCGCGTAGAGCAATCATGTCCTGAGCTTTTGCTTCATCTCTGATAGCGATAAATAACATGGAACTATCGTTTTCCCTGAATTGAGTGCTACTTATAGCATCAAGCGCATTAATTGCACTTTTTTTGTCTGATAGATGTAGTGTCATTGGGCGTTTCGATATGGATATTTAGAACGAGTTAGTATAGCAGCGATCTGCTCTCCGATCCCCAATCCGACAAACTCCGCTACTCTCCCACGCTACTCCGAGACTGGTTGTTAGGCAATAGCCAACGCGACGTCCTTGCGGTTCCGACACGCTCGGTGTTTTCGCTCAGTCCCGGTGCTGCGATAACGCCCGCATAAAACCCCTCCTTTAGTGAACTTTCTTGCGTTCTAGGCTCTCTTCGAGGTGTTTCGCGATGCAATGGGGTTTGGAAGAATGAAGATACACAGTACGTCGCTAGCCATAGAAGTTCGAACCCGAACGATTGACCGGCAGATAAAACAACACCGCCTCCTCGAGCACGGGCACATCAAAGGCGTGCTCCAGGGCCTCGGAGGCTTTGTGCATCTGCTGATAGACGAATTTGCGGCTCACGCCGTGGCGCGCCGAGAGTGTGCTGATAGGCTGCGTACCCGCCAAGCCCTGAAGGGCCAGCGTTCCGCGTTGTTGGCCTTCCAGGCGGTGTGCGGCACAGCGCGGGGTTGACTGATGATCAGCGGCAGTGGTATCGATGCTCGGTGTAACCATGCCTGTCATCCTGTAGAAGAAGTATTTGCACCTTCACTCTACCTCGGATACAGGCATTGTCTACTGTTCAGCGAAGGCCGCTATGCTCTTCGCTATCCATCAAAACTGTTACCCGAAACTGGACCAGGCCCCATTATTATCTTGCTCCAAGGCTTTGACTGCCATCTATGCGATCGGGAACCGGAGATAAGAATGAAGACTAATCTGTTTCCTATTTCGGGTGATTTGAGTTCCGCTTCATGTGGAGCCCTTTTGTTGCGAGCTAGTCAGACTCAGATGCCGTCAAGAAGCTAAGCTGCGGATCTCATAGCGAGCCGCATAAGCTGTGGATTGTACAAGGCTCTGTCTGGGTTGAGTGCTGAAGCATCGCAACCACGAGAATCCGACGCCATGCGCTCGGCCGCACATCTGACGAATTCAGGCAACTCTCATACCAAAAAGCATCACACGCAAGAACTGCGCTCTTGTAGCCACGCTACGGCCAACATTCTTCTTCCGATCTCCCAATATTCTTCCTCCAACGTCTGTTGTTGGTTCTGTTCTTAGGATGCGTTCCGAAACCCGTAGTTACTGTAGCTGTGGTAGCACCACACCTCGTATTCTGCACAGGACTGTGCCTCTGAACGGCTAAGCAGCAAAGAGACGCAATCAGCATCACAGATATCAGCTTAGGTCCCAAAGACGCATGAACTGATTCGCATACTGGCTGTCTCACGTCACTGTAGCACCACATGATCACGGCTGGCTTGGAGAATTATGCGCTAAAGCATCAGAAACGATGCACCGCAGTGCGCCAAAGCTCGACGCGGTATGATGCGCTCGTGAGAACGGCAACATAATCCAAGAAATTTCTACTTGACTACTTGCCGCACTAAACCTTGCATCAGGTCGCATATGAGTTCGAACAACCTCGAGTAATGAATTAATTGTTACTTGGAGACAGAGATGAACATAAGCGTCCTTACAGGTCAAATGTTCAGCGGATTCCCAACTAGCGCGCACACAATTGGAGCCACTACAAAATGGCTGCTGTCAATCTCAATCGTATGTACTGTCAGTGGATGCAACAATAGTCACCACATGAATCCGGTTTTTCCAGCGCAACAGCGATCCAATACCCATATTCCGATTCAGAGCCCTCACAAACAAACCTCTTTTCTAAGGCCAACACTAAAACCCCTTGAAACACTTTCGACGTTACGCGCCGACCAGTTTACACCTGCGGCTTATAGGAGTGCTAACCGCTGGAGAAAAGCAATTGAGCACTGGAGCCAGCCTGACCGCGAGAACATTTTCTACCGTGCAGGAAACAGTACAAATTGTGACTCATTTGTTAGGAGGGTTTTTTCTAATTACGGAATTGCTATTTTTCGCGAAGGTAGCGTCGACCAACTTTACCTTAAGCTCCGCACACAATGGAGAAAACTGCTCCCTTACGACGCAGCAGAACAGGCAAATGAAGGGATTCCCACTATTGCTTTGACGACAAGCGACGATCCTCCGAAAAGCCACATCGTCGTGCTATTAGGAGGGCGGGATACAAGAGGATATCCCAACGTGCGAGGCGCGGGGGCATACAGCGGTCCTAGGGGTAAGCCTCATCGGCAACGCCACGGGCAATACCGAGGCGGCGTCTACGACGGCCTGATCTGGCATTGGCAAAAGATTCATCACAAGCACATACAGTATTTCTCAATGCCCGCCGGCCAGCTGGCAAACGCTCGATGATGACATCCAAAAGTTCTCAACAAATATTTGCTGACAGCTTTATAGACATCTAAGCAGGGCCTTATCTCGAATTATCCGCCAACAAGCGCTAGCCGCTGTCGCACGCTGGTATAAATACCAGCACACATAAGAACGAAAGGAGCCTCCTGCAATGAATCTCGAAGAACTCGCACAACCGAAACCAACACAACAATCACCTCAAGCACAACCAACGCAACAACCCACTCAACAGCAGCCAAAAAGCATGAAGATACAGAACGTGACGAAGGTCGTCGTGACAAACAACGGCAAAGTCGCGCTCGTTCAGCTACACGGTGCTCGAGAACAGATGCACTACGTCAAGCTACCACCAGGTGACGTCTTGCAACTTCACCTCGTCACGCCAAAGGTCGTTCATATCGCTGAGAAGTGAGTTGAGTTGTTGCATCATGCGCGATGTCGAGACGCCGTGAAGAATGCAACCATCTTGCGGTGTAAACAGAGACATTGACTCCCCAGAAACCTACTTGTCTGGCGGCAAAAGTTTAGCGTAGCGCATTCGTTTGAAACACCGCGGCTTATGTGGTTCTCTCGTACCAGTGCTGTTGTGGCTGTATGCGCCGACAATGCTAATTCGGGTCCCAGGAGAAAAACCGCTTACCTTGCGTTGTCGATCAATTCTGTTTATCGCCGATCACAAATCTTGATTGCACGATAATGCTTTTATCGCGACATACTCTCATATCCGTTCGCCACTTCAGTAACCACTCCATCCCGCCCACTAACCGCCGAAGTTTTTCGCTATCCCGATTTTCGACTCTCGCCATTTTGTCTCTTCAATAACTCGCTGATATCTCACGAGCGATTATAGGTCTCAACGGTAATACTCTATTTCCTTGCTCACCTCCGCGCTCTCCCGCATAGATCGCAGCTATCACTTGAAGCTATCGCGCTATCACCAATCGTTCTCGCGGAATCAGCCGTAGTTCCGGTGTCTTTTAAATAATTCTCTCCGATCGTTTCTATTAGATGGTGACCACAGAGCGAGCAGATGAGCGAATTACACGAGCTGTTGACATACGTAAGAGACCATCAGGACATTGATACTCGACAAGTGATCGAAGCGTATTTAAACCAGTTTGTCTGGAGCATTCTCAAGGACGAATGGGACAACCGGATGTGCGAGGAAGAAAGGAGGCTGTTTACTTTGAGTGTTAAACGGTATCTACGAGACCACAAGAGGTGATGATTATGGCCAGTAAGCAGACGACGGTAAAAAAGGCCCAACCTGAGGTTGAACAGAAGGCGTTTGAGCAAGATCCAGCTGGCGAAGCGCAGATCGAGAACCTGGCGCCAAAGCGGACAGGCACTAAGATGGAGAAGGCGGCGGCAATATACCTTGAACTCGTCAATGAGGGTGACCACAAACGTGCCGATTTCATCAGGCGGTTCATGTCCGAGTGCGATTTGAGCAAAGCCGCAAGTTCGACGTATTTTCAGGTATTGAAAGCGAGGCATCGAGAAGGAAAGATTTAGCAGCAGTCATCCCGTTCACGCTCAATTTAACCGGAAAGGCCGCCTTGTGTGGCCTTTCCGCTGCTCTACTTCTGTTGTCCTTGGTTCGCTCCATGTCCGAAAGTAAGGAGAGAAGGCCAACAAGGCCAACCGAAAGCAGGCAACCATCATGGCACTCTACAAAGCAAGTGGTTCGAAGACGTGGCAAGTGCGACGGATGATCAACGGCAAGCTGTTCGTTCGGTCGACGAAGACGACGAGCAAGAAGCAAGCGGAGCAGATTGCCCGTCAATACGAACGAGAATGGGTGTCACATGCCGTCCTGAACGAGAGGCAGCCGATTACCTTAGGTAGCGCTTTGGACAAGTTCTTAGGCGGGAAAAGGAACGAACCCGGATTGCGAACGTGGGCGATTCACGCTGCCATTCTTCGGCGCTACTTCAACACCGATATCGCCCTCCACCACCTGTCAAATGTTGATGTCGCTTCATTTATCCAACGAAGACGCCAGGAAGGTAAATCTGACGACACGATTCGCCTCTCGCTCTCGGCGCTTCGAGGTGCGATCAAGGCAGCTGAGCAGATGGGCTACGCTGTTTGCTCAACGCAAAACTGGCCGTCTGTGGGCAAAAAGGCCAAGAGGCTACGGTTTCTCTCCGTAGACGAAGAGAACCGGTTGCTCAATGAACTTGACCCCCACGCGGCGAGACAAGGTATTGGCAAGGTGCAACGCTCTCTCCGGCAAGACCAATACGATTATGTTGTTGCGTTGCTTGATACCGGTGCGCGTGCGATGGAAGTTGCCGAACTACCTTGGTCTGCTGTTGACTTCGATACCAACACGATTCACATCCACCGGTCGAAGACGAATCACAGCACGGTCTTGCAGATGACAGATCGGTTGAGAGCGATTCTCCAACGCCGTTATCAGCAACGAGGTAGCAACAACGCTTATGTGTTCCCTTCGCCGAACGGCGGACACCGACAGTACCGGAGCGAGGCGATCATGAACGCAATCGACCAAGCTGGGTTGAATGATGCCAAGATCGTTCGACAGAAAGGCGGGAAGGTGACGCTCCACACGTTCAGACACACATTCTGCAGTCGGTTGGCTCAGGCTGGTGTTTCGCTACAGAAAATCGCCCATCTTGCCGGTCATGGTGACATCAAAACGACGATGATCTATGCGCACCTGGTTCCGTCCGATGTTGCTGGAGAGGCAGTAAACGTGTTGAATGCGATTCGTTGGACCCAGACCGGCTAATGCGCTGCGCTGCGTGGCCTTAAATCGTCTCGCGATACAGCCCATGCGCGAGACGACGAATGATTAGGGCAGTTGGATCGATCGATCCTTAGTGTAAACATATCCAATGCCTTAAAGGAGAAATACTTGCAACTGCGCTCTATGCCGGCCGCTGGTGGTCTCTAGCGCTTGACCAACGTCGCCATAACCTTTTTACTGATCCTCGAAGCGGTCAGCTGCAGCCCAACCAAAGCCCAACTGCTGCGCCATTGCTGATCAACCGTCGCGTCCAACGCAAGAGTCACTTACCACAGAGAGGCTGACGATGCTGATGGCGCTCGTTATTATCTGGATTATCGCATATTCTTTCCTTGCGTGGCGAGCACGAGGACTCATTGGCGCACTGCCGCAATTACCCCAGGTTGGGGCGGCGACTCAACCAAAAAAGAAGCCAAGTCTATCGATCATTGTTCCTGCTCGGAATGAAGCTCTGAGCATTGAGTCAGCAATGACCTCGCTGCTAGCCCAAACTTATCCGTATACTGAGATCATCGCGATAAATGATCATTCGACGGATGCAACAGGAAAAATTCTCGATCGACTTGCGCTCTCGACCTCAAGATTGCGTATCATCCATGATCCACCGCTGCCACCGGGTTGGCTAGGAAAACCGAATGCGTTACATAGAGGCGCCGCCCATGCAACTGGAGAATGGCTTCTTTTTACAGATGCTGACATTGTCTTTACGACAGACGCTTGCGAACGCGCGATGGCTGCGGCGCTCGAACAAGAGCTCAGTGGCATCACGCTGCTACCCACGGTTAACTGGAATGTTTGGGCGGTAGGTGCTCAGTGTCCTTGGCTGGTCCCACTCGGTGCCCTTGTCTTTCGCCCTCAGGACTCCAACCGCAAGCAGGAGGAGGGATTTGCCGCTGGAGCATTTATGCTGGTAAGACGCTCGGTTTATGACGCAATCGGGGGTCACGCGGTTCTAAGAAGTGCGGTCCTCGACGATGTGGAATTTGGCCGTCGCATTAAGCGCAAGGGGTACCGTTTCATCCTGTATGATGGCCACGACGCAGCTCATGTCAAGATGTACCACGATACTGCTGATTTCTTCTTTGGCGCTGTCAAGAACCTCTCTTTCTTGCTGGGAGGAAAGCACGGCAGACCGTTACTGGCACCGCTGGGAAGTGCCAGTCTTGCGACATCCATCTCTTTTCCATTCTTCTTGATTTTGTACGCTGCGTCCCTTGGCAATTGGCACCTAGTTGGCCTAGGAGCAGTTGCTTATCTGCTCCCTATTGCCTTCTCCTTTTCTCCTGGCCCAATTATTCGCATCAACAGACACCACCTATTCCTCTATCCTCTCGCTGTTTGGATCGTACTCGGCGCTACCGTTGTCGCTTCGTACTACCGATTACGGAATGACGCTATTTTGTGGCGGGGTCGAAAGATACCGCTTGATAGGTCAACCAGTTAAAATTTTACCTGCGAAGCCAAGAACTCGAATCGCGTAAAGCTAGCCCACACTTTTCATCGCTTCTCGTTACAAGACAAGAGGTTATGCCCGCTACTGTCCATGATGTGATTCGACCGCAACCCGTGAATCCCTTAGCGGTTGTATCACCTCGCGATTTTCTTTGTGGCAGGGCGAAACCTTGTGACATAGAGACTATTCTCAATAAGCCTTCTGTTTCTCTTTATTGCTGTGACAACAACTGCAAACAAGTTGTTTTTGTTGAAACTGACCCTGCGATTGACCTAACAACGGCACCCTTTCTCAAGCAGGCACAGCTGGCTCATGCAAAACGCTTATTTAGAGTAGGCCATGATGAGCTTTATCAGATGGCAGACAAAGTAAGCAGATGGTTTGGTCAACTCATTTTAATCTATTCGGTAGGGCGGTGTGGTTCAACGCTTTTAAGCAAGATGTTTTCCAAGGTGACCGGTTGCTATAGCCTGTCCGAGCCTGACATTTACACTCAGCTTCTTGGTTGTTCGGTTCCTCATCAGGAATCCGTCAACCTGCTCCGCGCCGTCACAAGGCTACTTGGTAAGCCACATTTTCCCACGCCATCAGCCCATTTGGTTCTGAAATTCCGTGGGGTTTGCATAGAGCAAGCCGCGATGATGAATGAAGCTTTTCCAGAATCCAAAATGATTTTCATGTATAGAAATGCTGAAGCCCACAGTGACATCGGGGATGCGAGCTTATTATCAC